>JAFAPL010000645.1 GCA_019247135.1 Chloroflexota bacterium
TCGCGGCCTGCCGGCCGAGAGGCCGATGCAGGAGCGCACCACCGATGCCAGCAGCCGCATACCCAGATTCACTCGTGCAGGGCGACGCCCCGCCGATCTCGCCGTCGATTCGCCAGGGTGCCGATGCGACACTCTGGGTGAGACGGCCGGGCGTTCGGGTCCAGTTGACGCCGGCTCTGACGCGCAGCCAGGCAGGCCTCTATTCGTCTCTGGCGATCATCTGGATCGGCGCCAACGTCCTGTTCTGGTCGTGGTGGCTGGAACCCGAGCGTGTCGGCTCTATTTGGATGTACATCCTGATGAGCATCGCGCTCGCCTACGACGCGACGCTGCTGCCGTCGGCGTATCTCTTTTTCCTTGGGCGCATGCGTCACCCCCGACCCTTCGTCGCTCCACCGGGCCTCCGCGTGGCGTTGATCACGCTGTGCGTGCCATCCCACGAGAGCTCGGACGTGATCAGGGCACAACTCGAGGCGATGGTCCGAGTACGCTACCCACACGATAGCTGGGTCCTGGACGAGGGCAACGACCCGACCGTACGCGATCTGGCGTCCGAGCTCGGCGTGCGCTACTTCACTCGAGCCGGGATCGATCGCTACAACCAGTCACAGCCACCCTTCAAAGCACGCACCAAAGCAGGCAATGTGAACGCCTGGCTGGATGCGCATGGGTCAAATTACGAGTTCTTTGTCCAATTCGACATCGACCACCACCCAGAGCCCGAGTACCTGCACCGCGTTCTTGGCTACTTTCACGACCAGAAGGTCGCGTGGGTCCAGGCCCCGTCCGTGTATGGCAATCTCGACAATTGGGTTGCACGCGGCGCGGCCGAGCAGGAGCTCGTGCTGCAGGGTCCTTTGCAGCGCGGCTTCTTCGGTCACAGCGAGACACCGTTCATCATTGGCTCGCATTGCACATACCGGATGAGCGCTGTCCGCGAGATCGGAGGCTTTGCACCGACTCGCGCCGAAGACCACCTCGATACGATGTTGCTCGCGTCGCGTGGCTACCGAGGGGTGTTCGTGCCGGAGATCATCGCACGCGGATTGGGACCTGACACGTTCGAGACGTATGTCCGCCAGCAATTCGCGTGGGCAGTGTCGATGATTCAGGTCCTGGTTGGTTACACGCCGCGCATGCTGCGGCGTCTTGGCCCGGGTCGCGCGCTCCAGTTCCTCTTCGCGGAGACCTGGTATCCGCTGTTTGGCCTGAGCATGCTCGTCCTGTTCCTTATACCCGTCGCCGCGCTGGTTGCGGATGAGCAGCCGGCGCGTGTCAGCCTGATTCAATTCGTCGTCGCCAGCGCGCCCCTGCAGCTGACAGCACTCGGGGTCTGGTGGTGGAGCCGACGCTGGCAGACTCCGTCCGGGCTCGGTCTTTCGTGGCGCGGCGTCGTGCTGCACATCGCGCGCTGGCCGATCGTGCTCTGGGCGCTGATCAATGTATTGCTACGTGTCCGCCACCCCTACATGATCACGCCCAAGAACGGGCGCGACGCGCTGCCGGGCTTTGGACTGAGCAGCCAGCTTATCTATCTGGCCGCAGCCACCATCAGCATGGGCGCGGTGTGGCTGAGCCTGATTCGCGGCGGCGACCCGACACGCGGCTACATCGTGTTTGCGGTCTCGGGCGCGATGTACATGCTGCTCGTCGTGATGGTGAACGTGATCATGGACCAGGCGAGCCTGCGCCGATACGGGCTCACCTGGAACCGCGCAATCAGGCTCCGGTTGGTGCCGCTTACGGTAGCAATCGGAGCCCTCGCGGGAGTGGGATATACGACCGTAATGGCTGCGCCGCTTATGCTTGCCGCGGCAAGCTGGACGGAGACAGTCTCCGCCTCCGGAGTGACACCGGGCACGGGTTTCGAACCCGCTGTGCTGCCGGCCGAAGCGGCGCCAGCGCCGTCGGGCATCACCGAGCCCATGCTGGTGCCGGGTGAAGTCAGCGTGGGCGCCTACGATCCCTCAGGAGCATTGGCTGGGCTGCCGCTCACTATCGAGCAGTCATACGTGCCGCAGTCGAGCCCGACAGCCCTGTCCAGTGCGCTCGTACATGCAGGTACGACACGCATACCGCTCGTTACGCTCGAGCCGTTGCCGGCCGACGGCGACGGGGCACCTGTCCTTGAGCGCGTCGCGAGCGGGCAGGCGGATGATGAACTGATCCGACTTGCTGACGTGGTGCGTGACGAGGGGCCGCCGGTCGTCCTGGTCCGGTGGGCACACGAAATGGATCTGAATCTCCTCTACCCGTGGTCGTCCAACGAACCCGACCTCTACCGGGCAGCATTCCGACACGTGGCCGATGTCTTTCGCACCGAGGGTGCCACGAATGTTCGGTGGGTGTGGTCACCGGCCGGGCAAGGTAATGCACTGGCTTTCTATCCCGGCGGCGACGTCGTGGACTACATCGGTCTGACCGTGTTGGGGGACGCCGGCTGGGACGCCGAACTCGGCTACACAACTCGTCAATCCATGGCCGACATCCTGCAGCCGCGTTACTTTGCGGTCGCGCCCGCGGACAAACCCATCATCATTGCCGAATTGGGCGTGAGTGGAACGGCCGCCGAGCAGGCAGCCTGGCTCAGCGACGGTGCGCAGGCGCTCGGCGAGTTCCCGGGCATACAGGCAATCGTCTATTTCAACGATCAGAACGCCGCAAATAACTGGCGGGTAACCCAGCCCGACTGGCGGCTCAAGGATCCTCGGGCGCTCGAGCCGCTGCTTGGCGTGCGCCCAGCTGGCTGAGGGTTCGGAGCCACGCCTGCATGCTGGCCGGACTCGAGTCGAGGTTCCACGGCTGTTCTTTCTGCACATCGAACCACACCACGGCGCGCACGCGTGGAAAGCTCGCCAGCTCACTCGTCAATGCGCTGCTGAGCCACGTTGCTTTGGAGCCACCCGTCTCGGTCGAGCCGACCTCCGGCAAGATGACGGGTCGGTCCGAGAGCGAGCTGATGGCCGCGTATGGCTGGGCGAGGATGTCGCTGAAGCTCGCCCAGGCAGGGCGGCCCCAGTTGAGTTCGGGTCCGGTGTTGAAGACGTCCAGCCCTAGCCAGTCGACGACGTCGTCGCCCGGGTACACCGACCGATAAACCTCGGCGTACGTCGACGCGGGGGCGTCGCCAAGATCGTTGGGATTCCAGACCCACTGAACGTTGTCGGCATGCCAGCGTGTGAAGATCGCGTGGACGTGCCGCCAGGCGGCTACGTAGTCCTCGGCGGTGTTGCCGTTGACCCCAACCGCCCATGGATACGCCGGCTGATCGTTCATCTCCTGCGCAAAACGCAGCAGCACCGGTCGGCCATACTCCGCCAGACCACGCGCCCAGCTTTCGATGTATGCGTCAGAGCGACCCGACAGGATGGCCCTCCGCAACGACCACTCGGGATCGGGTGTCGACGCCGCGTCGCCCGTCCATGGCTCCCATGTGATGAGCGGGATCGAGTCTCGTTCGGCAACAGCGTCCAGATCGGATTCGCTGAACGCACTCTTCCAGCCGCCCCACACGGCGTACCAGTGCACGATCGCCACGTGCTGGCCAGCGGCCTGCTCATAGCTGGTCAGTTTCGAGACATCGTTCGGCAGAGCCTGCTGATAGATGCCAACGGCAACCTGACCCGTGAGTAGTAACGGAGTCACCGCTGGGGCCGCGTAGCCCGGGCGCGAGGCCACGGCGAGAAGCACCACCACCGATGCCAGGCGACTGGCCAGACAGGCGACAACGCGCACTCCCCTCTGCCCCCGCGGCGGCGAATCATCATGCTTGCGGGTCGGCCAGCCAGCTAGCGCGTTACGCTGTAACACCCCTGTGACGCCACGGGGGCGATTGTACGGAATCGTGCCATCCCAAGTTACGGCTCCGTGCGGTGGCCGCGATTAAGGTTGAGCCGACCGTAACACGACCCACGTCAGCCAGCCAGACGACCCGGCGAGTCTGCTGGCTACGGTCGGACCGAATCAGGAAGCCAGTTTGCATGAAGATACTATTTGTCGACGACGATCGAGAGCTGCTCGAATTGCTCAGCTTCATCGCCACCGGTGCCGGCCTCTGCCCGCGCATGGCGCACGATGCCTCGAGCGCCCTGGCGGCGCTCCGCGAAGAATCGCTGGACTTGCTCGTGCTGGACATCCGCCTCAATGACCGTGACGGATGGACTGTCCTTGAAGAGGTGCGCCGCTCCAGTGACCTGCCCGTCATTGTGCTGTCGGCGCTGACCTCGGAAGACGATGTCGTGCGCGCGCTGGAGTCAGGCGCCGACGACTACCTGAGGAAGCCGTTCACGCACCGAGAGCTGCTGGGCCGGATTCACGGACTGCTGCGCAGGCGAGCGACGGAGACGTCGCCCCTACCTCGTCGGCGCGTCGAAGACCTCCGCGTTGGAGGCCTTGCGCTCGATCCGCTCCAGCACACGGCGACAGTCGACGGCCATCCGGTGACGCTGACCGCGATCGAGTTCCGCCTTCTGGAGCTCCTGATGCGAAATGCGGGCCGCGTCGTGCCACATGACGAGCTGCTCGCGCGTGTCTGGGGATACCAGGACGCAAACGCGAGCAACGTCGTCCGCGCGGCCGTGTACCGGCTCAGGCGCAAGCTGGAGACAGCCAGCAACGACGATCCGCCCTCGCTGCGCACGATTCCCGGGGTTGGTGTGATGCTTCGAACGTCGGCTGCGCCGGTGCGCGACGGCGAGCTCACACCGGTTGCGGCTTGACGCGGTGCGCTCGTCGGATTCAACGACAACACTCACATATACAACGGCTTACCCGCACTTTACATCGCGGCGCTACATTCTCAATGACGCTGCTGAAGGGGCAACCACAACCGCCTGACGACGGATGCAGCGGACAACACACCACGTCTATCCATCTCGACGAGAGCCCGCGGATGGAAGGACGGGGTGGCTTGCGGGCTCACCCAGGCAACAACTTATTTTCGCATACGGAGACATCTCTTCAATGAACAACGTGCAGCAGTTCATTCGCGAGGACGACGGCCAGGACGTGGTCGAGTACGGCCTCCTGGTCGCCACCATCGGTCTGGTCGTGCTCGTCGGCACGGGCGCGTTTGGCAGCAGCATCTCGAGCTGGTTCGGCACTCTGTCCAGCAAGGTCACATCGCACACCGGGTCGTAAGCACCACTGGGAAGCCCAGCGGTGGCCATTTTGGAGGCCGACGCGGTTGGTCGACACAACCCCTGGGGGCCAGGGTGGAGGCCCTGTACCCCCGGGGTGTTGCGCTGTAATGCGCAAACCTGAGTAGAAGGAGGGACTTTATTGAGGAACATGCAGCAGTTCATCCGCGACGATGACGGCCAGGACGTGGTGGAGTACGGTCTGCTGGTCGCCACCATCGGTCTCGTCGTGCTCGTCGGCACGGGGGCGTTTGGCAGCAGCATCTCGAGCTGGTTCAGCACTCTGTCCAGCAAGGTCACCAGTAATACCGGGTCATAGCGCGAGCGCGACAACATGGAGCGGTCCCGAGGTATCACCCTCGAGGCCGCTTTCGGATTTAACGGCCGAGAAACATGTGTTTCAGAGGAGGTTGAGGGAACCGGAGCGCCTTTGCAATCCGTTCTGCTGACCCGAGATTTGAGCTAAACGGCGCCATACACACCCACTTACGCGGGCTTTACCTCCACTCCGTAGATTCGACGAAACACACCAAGGATCTCAGGAACGGGAGTCTCTCGCCTGCATGCAACGCCTACAGCATTTTGTTTCCAATGACGACGGCCAGGACGTGGCCGAGTACGGCCTGCTGATGGCCGGTGTTGGACTTGTGGTCCTCGTAGGTGCAACCTCGCTTGGAACGAATCTGCATGTCTGGATGGGCGTCCTCGCCGCCGAGATAAGCAGCCACGTCGGAGCTTAGGCATGCAGTTTTCAGCATCCGGTCTCCTGCCTGGCATCGCGGTTATCGCCGCTGGCATCGCGCTCCTAACGGACGTTCGATCACGCCGGATTCCCAACTGGCTGACCGGCAGCACGCTGCTGATCGGCCTGATCGCGAACATCTACGTCGCTGGCGTCCAGGGCGGACTCGCATCTCTGCAGGGCGCGGCGCTCGGGCTCGCGATCTTACTACCGTTCTACATCTTCCGAACCATGGGCGCCGGCGACGTGAAGCTCCTGGCAGCGTTCGGTGCAGTCCTCGGGCCTCAGATGCTGATCGGGGTCGCCGTTTTCGCTTCGATCGTGGGCGGCATCCAGGCGCTGTTTGTGCTCCGCCGAGTGGGCCGCCTGAGTCTGACAGTCCACCAGTTGTTTTTCATGCGAGTCTTGCCCACGCGGAGCGGAGCAAAGGCACCCTACGCCGTGGCCCTCGCGAGTGGGCTATGCATCGCACTGGCGCACCCGCTGTTGCTCACCTTCTGAGAGATGCGCGTGCATACTGCTCCTGCTCCCCGTCCAGCCGCGCGACTTCGCGGGCAGGCCATGGTCGAATTTGGTCTGATCGGGCTGCTGTTCGTACTGATGCTCTTCGGCATCGTCGACTTCGGCATGCTGCTCAACGGCTGGATCAACGTCAGCACCGGCTCCGCGGCGGGCGCGCGCTGGGCGGCGCTTGGCAATTACGTGAATGACACGACGTCGCCCACGGTGGCGGGTATCTATTCACAAGCCAGGGCGTCGTCGATCGTGCCCGGCTTGAGCTCATCCAACATCAAGGTCATCGTCACCTATACCAGCTCCAGCGGCGCCTACGGCCCGACGACGTACTGCCGTGGCTACACGAAGGTGGTGAGGGACGGAACGACGACGCCGGTCGTCACGCTCACACCGCCCGCCGTGCCGACGTACCAGTATGACCCGCTGGACCCGAATGGCAATAAAGTCCAGCTGAACGGCGCAAATGTGGTGTGCGCGGGCGAGCCGTCCGGCGTCAACCCACCCGACAGCACCACGACTCCTGCCGCGACGCCCGGGTCCGGCGACAGCATCAGCGTCATCGTGATTGCGGATACCTACGAAATCATCACTCCGCTGGTGCGGCCGTTCTTCGGTTGCTCGACGACACAGCAGCACTGCTATGTCCCACTCACCAGCTCCACCACGATGCGCTACGAAGGGAGCGTCGTGTGATGCGCCGCACCAACGCTCGGCGACAGCCCGCCCAAACGCTCGCCGTGATGGCCGTGGTGATCGTCGCCATCGTCGGTGCCGTGGCCTTCGTGGTTGACCTCGGCTTCCAGATGGAGACACGCCGCGAGCTCCAGAATGCCGCGGACGCCGGCGCCCTCGCCGGAGTCGCACTCCTGCCTGATGATCAGGCGGGAGCCATCCAGCAGGCGACGACGTTTGCGTATCAGGGCTCCAACGCGTCCATTACTGACCGCATCTGTGGTCCGGTGGCCAGTCCGCTGCCTGATACGGGCGCGTCCGCTCCGGCCGCGCACCCGAACGTCTATGCCAAGGCCACGCCGGGTCAGAAATCAGTGAGCGGGGGCAACGTCTACACGATGACAGTGACGATGGAATGCACTGCCCAGTTCTCATTCGGCCGCATTCTGGATCTCAGTACGGCGCCGATCAGGGCCAGCGCCACGGCCGCCAAAGGCTCGCCCAAATATGTCACTTGCCCGTTCCCGATGGTCGTGTACGACTCCGATGGTGACCCATCCAATGGACTCCAGGACGCGCCGTGGGACGGCTCCCAGACGTACCAGGTGGGTCAGTATTACCCGATGTACATGAAGGGCGACAACAGCTCCGACTCCAACAGCGGTGCGCTCGACGTGGGCAGCGGCGCAAACGCGATCCGAGCTGCGATCTCGAACACTTGCCAAGGTCCAATCGTCATGGACAGCGGCTGTCCGTCCGGAGTGCAGGCGCCCTGCGCAACGACGAAGCCTGGTGTCATGTCCGGCCCCATTGAACAGGGTCTCTCACGGTCGACCGCGCGCTATCCAAATGGTCGTATGCAGTCGTGTGGCTCTGGTCCGTACTGTCCGGGCCAGGCGCTCGCCTCTTCGCTCAACAACATCAGCTTGCCCGGCGGGTCTTCGATCAGCATGACGGCCGACTACTCGTGTGCGCAGCAATTCTCAGACGTCGTCAATCCAGACGGTACTGTCAAAAACGGTCAGGCGAATTCGCCGTGCCTGGCGAGCGTGCCGATCACCAACGCCTACATCAGCCAGAACGGGCCAGTCAGCGCGCACATCGAGGGCTACGCCATGGTGTTTCTCGCGGCGTATCAAAAATCCGGCGAGATTCTCGCCGTCCAGTTTGTCAAAAACGTGGAGGTGCAAGCCGACATCTCCGCGTACAACCCGCTCGGCTCCATCGTCATCCGACTGATTGGCTGATGCCACATTCAATTTTCGCGAACACCACAAGGAGAGGTGCATGATGAATCGACCCACGCCTGCGCGCAAACGCCGCGGTCTGCGGCTGTTGATCGCTGTGGCGCTGGCGGCTACTGCCGCCGGAGGCGTGCATATGTACGCGTCTTCGCTCCAGGACCAGGTGGCTGCTCAAGTGCCGCCGGCCCTGGCTGCTCAGGAGACAACCGCAAGCGTGCTGATTGCCAGGTCAGACGTGCCCGCGAATGTTCCGCTCAGCCCTGACCTGTTCGAGGTCAAGAGCCTGCCGCAGGACGCGGTGGCGCCCGGCGCAGTGAACACTCCGGACCAGCTCACCGGCAAAGTGCTCGCGAACCCGATGAGCTCGGGTGAACAGCTCGTCGCCACTCGACTGGTCAATCCCAGCGCCTCGCCGCTC
>JAFAPL010001053.1 GCA_019247135.1 Chloroflexota bacterium
CGCCCGGATTGCCGCTCGGCATGGTGCTTTGCGCGGTGTTGATCTGGCGCGGCGACACCGCCATGCAGACGATCGCGGCGCTCCTGAGCTACGCGCTCGCCTGTGAGCTGTACATCTTCCTGTTCACGTTCATCAGCAGCAGCGTGACGGTTTCGATACTGCTCAAACTTGCCCAGGGGTCGGCAGATTGGGAGAAGTTGAACAACACCTACAGCGACGAGGCCATGGTCGATGGTCGGCTCATCAAGCTGACGCGCAATGCGCTCATCACCCCAACTGCATCCGGTTACGTCACGACCCCGCGCGGCGAGGCACTCGTCAGCAGCTTCGATCGGCTACGGCGATTCTTCAAACATAGCCACGGCAGCGCTGGCCCGTCAGGCGCCGTTCATGAGCACGCGGAACGAGTTGTGGGGGAAGTACATGTGTAAGGTGAATTGCAAATTCTCGCGGCCCATCATCGGATGGTCGCGGAAATACTGCATCGTCAAATAAAACCCATTGTTCGACGTGTCCATATCGCGACCGAACACGCGTGTGAGCGCGTCGTCGAACTGCTGCGATAGCTCCTGCTCGTTGCTTCGGAAATTGACGGTTATCGGCTGATCCGGCGCGGAGTTTCGAATAGTCGGCAGTTCGGCGAGCAGCACGTCGTACATCTGCGGCGATGAGTATGGGTACGTATGAATGATCTGCAACAAACGATTGACGTCCTCGAACAGCGACACGTTGGCGACGAACACGGCCGCACACAGCGCGACGCCGACACCAACCACCGCGTGTTTGACACGTGCACTGCGCGCGATCGCCAGCAGCGCCTGCCAGGCACAGGCAAGCCACAGCACAACGAACAGCGCCATGCTGCTGTGGTAGTAGTACGTGAACTCGCCCATGTAGCCACGACCGTTGGTTCCGAAGCTGCCAGGCGTCGGGTACTGATCGAGCAAGGTGACATACAGCCCGACTGCAGTCAGCGCCAGCGTGACTGACAGGAGCCGATAGGCGGTGGCCCGGCCGCCTGGCTCGCGCCAGAGTCGGTACACGAGAATGGCCGAGGCGCCGAACAGGATGCCGAGCACCGCGACCTCGGTGAATCGATCGTGGACACGGACGCCAACCGTCGAGAGCATCCCCTGCGCGAGGCCGTGCAGTCCGAGGTTGTAGAAGTCAGGCCGCACGACCGCGGCCAGGAGACGGTACTTCTCCGATTCGCCGAGCGGGTCGAAGTTGGGCAAGGTTCCCGCCAGGCGGTACAGCGCGCTCAACCCCCACTGAGCAACAACGACGAAGACCAACGGCAGCGCCAGGAACGTGACGCGCTTCCAGTTGGGCGCTCGCACGAGAAGCGACGTAGCGAAGATTGCTCCGAACACGACGAAGAAGACGAGGTCTTCCTCATCGGAAAAAAAGCCACACAGGAGCGCGGCAATGCAAGCGAGAAACGAGCCAACCCCACGCGTACGTTCGTGACGAACCGCGAAGTAGAACGCAAGTGAAAAAAAGATAAAGGTCAGCTTCTTCGCGGGCCGATCGAACGCCACAATCGTGGACATGAACCCCGTGCAGGACAGGAAAACGAGGAGCAGAGCAGCGCTCGGCAACAGCCCGAGGCCCATGCGGCGCAGCGACAGGAACAGCAGCGTGGGTGGCAGGACCAGCGCAAGCACGGTGAATGGCGTCAGCGCGGGATGCGGCACGAGCATACGCGCGACGTACGGACGGGCGATGCCGTCGAGCACCTCCGCGGCCTTGCTCAGCGGGCGGACGCGGTTGTCGTCGTTGATCTCGGCGACGCGCGCAAGTCGGTCCCCGAGATGCTCGCTCTGGGGGTCACTCCAGACGTGGGCGCCAGCTCCGATCAACTCCGGATGCGTCCAGACCTCGTCATAGCTCAGCCAGGTCTGGACGGTATGGCCAATGGCGATGCCGAGCAGGATGGCTGCGAGCACGCCGACGAGGCGCTGCGCGTCGATGCGGGCCAGAACCACGGCCAGCGTCGAGGGCGGCGCTGACAGCGCGGACGCTGGCTGAGTTCGCACCGCGACATGATAGTCTTGCGCCGAGTGCTGGTTCAGAACGGCGTGATGCGCGTGGGGCGCGTCAGCATTGCGTCCGCGCGAGTGCTCGAAATTGCTCGTTGGTGGCTGGTCGGGCTGCTGTTCCTGGTCATCAACATACCACTCCTGTACACGCTGCACGATGTGCTCGGGCTCCCGATCTGGCTGGCAACCCTGGTCGGCGGCGAGATCGGGACGGTGGCTCGATTCCTGGTCAACGACCGCTGGGTATTCGGCAATCGCCGCCCCACCTGGCGTCGGCTGATTCAGTACCACGTCGCCGTCGCCAGCAGCTTCGTCATCTGGTGGTCGGTGACCAACGCGCTAGCGCAGGGTGGCGTCTATTACCTGATCGCCAATGTTGCTGGCCAGGCCACATCAGTGGGCTGGAGCATGATCACCAACTTCGGCTGGATCTGGCGGCGTTCGGCCTCGCTGGGCGGCACGCGTCGGCCTTACATGGATCTCCCGCTTGCACGGCCGCGCGTATCGCTCCCGTTTTCGCTCGCGCGTTCGAACCTGCGTGCCTGGCTGGTCACCTCGCATCACCTGCCGATCCTCTTTCTGGTCCTGGGGGCTGCCTTTGCTTTCCAGCAAACGCTGTTCTTCGGCTACCGCCTGATCGGCAACTCCGACCGCCTGAATCACTACATCTCTTTCATCCTCTACCACACGCATTTTCTGGAGCACGGTCAGTTCTCGGCCTGGTCCGAGTTCGTCTTCGACGGCTTCGACACCACTTCGCTGCCGATGAGCTTTCCGACTCCCCTGTATGCGCTCCCGAGCCTGCTGCATACCGAGGACGTGGTCGGCGTATTCGGGGTGATCGCGTTCCTGCTGCTCGCGATCACCCTCGTCGAGTCGTACGCGGTCATGTATCTAATCTGCGGTGATCGCCTGGCAGCCCTCGCCGGGGCCGCTACCTACGCCTGCGCGACATACGCGCTGCTCAAGCTCGTACAGAGTGATCAGACCTACCTGTCTGTCCTGACGGCGCCACTCTTCTTCTACCTGGTCCACACCACCAGCCGACGCAACTGGCTGCGCCGCTTCATCGCGCTCACGATCCTGGTGGTCGTGGAGTGCTACTTCGCCTTCCTCCAGGAGTTCAGTTACAACCTGATCTTTTTTTTCGCGTACGCGGCGTACCTCTTCCTGCGCCGGAATCGGTACCCGCTGCTCACGTTCGCGTGCGCGTTCGTGGCGGGCGTTGTGCTGAGCGCTCCGCGCTTGTTGGCCCAGTATTTCAGCCTGGACACCGTCGGTCGTGCGCGTGGCGCGCCGGTGCTCCAGGACACCGTCGACGGGCGCACCCTGCTGCGCTTTTTCAGCCGCGACATCTTTGGCCACAGCTGGCGGGATCAACTCCAGCTTCCCGTTCAGCTAAACCTCCACGAAGGAGACCTGCTGAATTCGAGCGTCTTCGGTGCGCTCCTCCTCCTGCTCATCATCATCAGCTTTGGCTGGCTGCTCTTCCGATCGAGGAGGCCGAGCGGCTCGCTCCGGTTTTATGGGATCGTCTTCGTCCCGTACATCCTGTTTGTCTTCGCTGTGATGCACGTGCCCGCCGTCTATCTGATGTTCGCGCGTCTGTACCTGAACATTTCGTTTCAGCACTCGCGAATCAGTGTTTCGGCCATGCTGCCAGTGGCGATTCTCACCGCCATCTTTCTCGCCGCGAATCGTGGCCGACTAACCCGCCGTGACATGTCCATCACGGCCGCCATCAGCGCGGTCGCCATCGGCTTGAGCGCGCTCGACTACAGCGCCATGCTCGACCACTTGCGAGCACATACGCCTTTTGCCGTGCCGACCCCTTACGTCAGCTGCGACAACTGCCTACCACTGCTCCACTTCTCGTATCTGTACTCAGCCGACCTGGTCCGCCTGGTCGTGCTCGCGACCGTGTTCGCCGCCATCGTGATCGGCGGTTTCGCTTTCGGCGCTCGCGGGCGGCGGATCATGGCGACCGTCCTGGCGGTCGTGATTGTGTTCCAAGCCATCTGGGGCGCCGCGGACTACCTGGAAGGGCCGCAGACGCGGAACTACTCCATCCCATACGAGACCAACGACTTCGTCACTGCCCGGTCGAACCAGTTCTGGCCGCCGACGGCCGCCCAGATGGGTCAGCTACAGGCGATGCTCGATTCCAACGACTACCGCTCGGTGACGGTCTGTCCGGGGACTTTTCCGAACTGCAGCACAGCTATCGGCATGACCTGGGGCGTGCGACTGGCCGACGGTTACCTGAGCGGCGTGCCGCACCGGCTGTCGGTTCTGCCCATGCTGCGGACCGAATTGCACGACATTCGTTATACGGACCCGTCTCTGCTCGAGAAAGCCTGGCGTACCCTGAGCTTCCTGAATGTGCGGCAGGCCTTCGTCGTGGACCGCGATCTCTACATGAACAGCGATCCGAGCGTGCCGCGCGAGGTCACTCTCATCGCCAATCCCTCGTCGTACGTGTACCCGCGTGCCTATTTTGCCTCGGCGACGCGGGCCGTCGACGCAGCTGGCGACGAGCAGGCCGTGCAGGATGAGCTCAGCGCGTGTGACCCGGCCTGCGACGGCTTGCTCCATCAGCCTTTCGCCGTGGACTACGTCGAAGGCGGCCAGGATGCGACCTACGATGCGAGTGGTGAGCCGACCTGGTCAGGCGGCGGAGATCGCCTGGCCTTCGACTTCCCTGCGTCGCCCGAGCCACGTTTCCTGGTCGTAAACGAGTTGTGGGACCCCGGATGGACAGCACTCGTCGGCGATCAGCAGGTGGCGGTGCAGCCGACCAATGTCGCGATGCGCGGCGTCCTGGTGCCGCCCGGCGCGAGCCATGTGCAGCTGGTCTATCGCTCGCTGCTCTGGTGGGCCTGGTGGTACACGCTCGTAGCCGCACTCCTGCTCGCTGTGTGCGTGTTCGTGGTGTGGAAGCGAACCAACGCCAACCAACCGGGAACGCACCACGCGGACTCGGCGGCTATGGTGTTCGGCGGCTATTCTCGCGATACTGCGGCAAATGTCGGCTGAGTCTGCACCGCACGGTCGGCTGTCCTCCCGTTCGCGGCTGACACAGATGCTGCGCGTGGAGCCCGTCATGGGGCAGATCGGCGTGATGGGTACCTGGCGCCCAGGCATCGCGCCCGAGCGTGCGCCCGCGGCGGCGCGCCGCGGCGCACTCGGCCTGCTCTTCATCACCGTCTCCACCGCCGTCATCTATGTTCTGGCTCACTTTTGGGCCATAGCGTTCTGGCAGGCGAGTCTGCTCGGTGGGGCACTCGGCGTGCTGGCCCAGTTTGCTGGGGACGAGCGCTGGCTATTCGGCCATGCCGGACCCGACCGGACCACCTTCGAGCGGAATCACGCCGTCTCGCTCGCCGTCGTCGGACTCGTCTGGTGGTTCGTGGCCAACGTGCTCCGGCTCTTCGACATCGAATACCTGATCTCGGCCTTCGTCGGACTCGCCGTTGCCGCCGGGTACGGCGTGCTGAGCGGCACCGAGCCCTGGTACCGGTTCACGAGCACCGTCGACAACGTCATCGTCAGGCCGGTCGGCGAGTGGAGCGCCCGGCAGCGCCTGGAGCCCGAGCCGAGCGAACCGCCGCCAACGCCTGCGCCAGTCGGCCGCCTCGACGCGCTCCCTCGCCACCTGCTGCCGAGCCTGTTCCTGATCGCCGCCACCGCCTTCGCATTCCGCGAGACGCTCTTCTTCGGATACCGCTTCATCGGCAACTCCGACCGCCTGAACCACTACATCTCGTTCATCCTCTACCACACGCACTATCTGGAGCAGGGCCACTTCGCGGCTTGGTCAGGCTTCATCTTCGACGGCTTCGACAGCCTTTCGCTGCCGATGAGTTTCGTCACGCCGCTGTATGCCATACCCGCGCTGTTGCGCACCGACGACGTCGTCGCGGTGTTTGGAATCATCGCGCCCATTCTGTTCGCGGCCGCCTTGATCCAGGCCTACTTCGTCGCGTATTTGCTCACCCGCGACCGATTAGCTTCGCTCGCGGGCGCCTGCACGTACGGCTTCGCCACGTACGGACTGCTGAAGATCGAGCAAAGCGATCAGACATATCTGTCTGTCCTCACTGCGCCCGCGTTTTTCTATCTCGTACACACGACGATCAAGCGTAACTGGATCAAACACTGTGTTTTCCTGACGCTACTGATCGCGATCCACTTCTACTTCGCGTTTCTTCAGGAGTTCAGTTACAACGTCATCTTTTTCTTCGTGTACGCGGCTTATCTGCTGTTGCGACGAAACGCGTACCCGATCATCGCGCTGACGCTGGCCATGATCTGGGGCGCGTTGCTCTCCGCGCCGCGATTACTCGTGCAGTACGGCACGGTCGCCACGTCGGGCCGCGGCCGCCCGCAACCAACGATTCAGGATGTCGTCGACCTGCGAACCCTGTTGCGCTACTTCAGCCGCGATATCTTCGG
>JAFAPL010001103.1 GCA_019247135.1 Chloroflexota bacterium
AGGATCAGCCGCCGCGTACCGCCTGTGAACAAGGCCTGTGCGGCACACTTGGCTCCGGAAGCATGACCAATCCGCAACAGGAACAGGCCCAGCGCGAGCGGCTCCGCCGCCTCGCCGAGCGAGTCACGGACGAGCAGTTGGCCACACCCCTCGGCGAACACTGGACCGTGAGCGTGGCGCTCGCGCACATGGCGTTCTGGGACCGCCGAGTGGTCGCACAGCTGGCCAAGTGGGAACGCGACGGGCGCGGGCCAGAACCGGGCGACACCATCGACTCGGAAGTCATCAACGACGCCTCGCTCGCCCAGTGGCGTGCGCTGGCTCGGCGCGCGGCGCTCCAGGAGGTGCTCGAGGCGGCCGAAGCGTGTGACCACGCCGTTGCGACAGCCGACGCGCGGTTGATCGACGCGGTGATTCGCCAGCAGGGTCCATTCACACTGCCGCGCGCAGTGCACCGCGCGGAGCACCTGGACCAGATCGAGCGCGCCATCGGCAGCTGATAAGCACGTCGTCACGGTTGCGTCGGCAATCCGTCGGCTCGAGGCTCGACTCCGAAGAAGACACCCACGCAAGCCCCGGGTCGAGCGGCCACGTCAGAGCAGCAGCAACCGATCGGAGCTATCAGCAACGCGAGCCGCTTGTAACCGCGGTCCGCCTTTAGCCGAGCTGGTTCAGGTTGCGCGCGGCGTTCTGCCCCAGTACTTCGAGAAAGCTGTCGGTAATGGGTGTGCGGCTCGCGTGACCTTTGACGCGCTCGCTGCCGATGCCAGCCGGGCCCGGCAGAACGCGATTGACCAGGCCCAGGACGTCGCTGGTGAGGCCGGGGAACAGTCCGTGCACTCGCGCCGCGAGCTGAGCCTGCCAGGACAGGATTACCTCAGCGTCGCCGCGAGCCACGGCTGCGACGATCTGGCGCGCGGCCGCCTCGGCCGATATCGACGTAAACGGCAAGCTCGCGCCCAGACTGAACCACAGGAACTCGCGCGTGTTCTGGCCTTTGAATTCCGCGTTCAGGTGCGAGCCGGTCCGCATCAGCCCGGGCACGACCGTGGTCACCTGAATTCCGTCCGCGCCGAGTTCCGCACGCAGTCCTTCCGAGAGTCCGACCGCGGCGAACTTGGCGGCGCTGTACGCCAGCATGTGTGGCACGCTCAGCTTGCCGCCGATTGACGTAATGTTGACGATGCGCCCGGAGTGCCGTGCAAGCATCTGCGGCAGGACCGCGTACGTGGTGTACAGCCCGCTCCAGAACATCAGCCCCATTGCGCGCTCGAAATCCTCGAGCGTCTGAGTCGCGAGCGGCCCTACGCTGATCAGACCAGCGTTATTGACCAGCACATCGACGCGACCGAAGCGCGCCGTCGCCTGCTCGACCAGCCGCACGACCTGGTCTCGATCAGTGACGTCGCATTCGACTGCCTCGACCTCGGCGCCGAAGCGCTCGACATCGCGTCGGGCGCGCTCCAGCTCTTGCGCGTCTCGGGCGCACAGGACGATGCGGCAACCCTTGCGGGCGAACTCGCGCGCCATGGCCAGGCCGAGTCCGCGTGAGCTGCCGGTGATCAACACCACCTGACCGCGCAGGTCTGCTCGCCTGACGCGGCGCAGCACTTCGCGTCCGACCAGCGCGATTCCGATCGCCGCGGCGGGCAGAGCCCATGGTCGAGGAGACATTGGCGCACCCCGACGTGCACGGCATGTGCCAGCCAGCCGCCTCGACGCCGTCGCGTGGCTAGTATGTTGAGCGCTCAGCATGTTGAGCACCCGGTGGATACAAGACAAACAGGGCTGGATAAGATGCTGAGCACCTGGTCAGCATATTGAGCGCTGCATAGTCCGCTGAGCACACCGGCTTGGATAGGATACTGAGCGCTCATGAAGCTGAGCATTTGGCCTGGATAGGATCCTGAGCAGGCGAGCGTGAGTTGCCGGCACGCCATGCGGCACGGTACACAGGGCGCAGCAGGGAGGCACTTCCGTGGCTGCAGCCTTTCGCGCCGACCA
>JAFAPL010001140.1 GCA_019247135.1 Chloroflexota bacterium
CAGCGCGATGCAGAAAGCTTGTCGACGGCGTGATCGGCCACCGGCACCAGCGTACGACCTATCCGCCCTGTCGGTCGCGCCGCGCAAGCTGCGCCGACTTGGCGGCGTCGCGGGTGACGCCACGGCGAACTCGGTCTATGCTAGGCCCCGACATACGCGCCAGGAGGTTGACCCATGACCACGGCAGAAGCAGCAAGTCCGATGGAGGCCTCTGTTCCGTCGAACAGATGGTGGATACTCCTGCTCGAAGGCATCGCTGGGATCATCATCGGTATCCTGCTGTTCACCGACACCGAGCAGACGGTCTTCACGCTGGTCCTGTTCCTCGGGATCTGGTGGTTCATCGGCGGGATCATCGACCTGATCACGCTCTTCTTCAATCGGGAGCAGTGGGGCTGGAGGCTGTTCACTGGCATTCTGGGCATCATTGCCGGGCTCATCCTCATCCGTCATCCGGTGTGGTCCGCCTTCCTGGTGCCCGCAACGCTCGCGTGGGTGCTGGCCATCTTCGGCATCGTGATCGGCATCATGGGCCTGATCCGCGCCTTCCAGGGAGAGGGCTGGGGAGCCGGCATTCTCGGCGTGATCAGCATCGTTTTTGGCCTGTGGCTGCTGGGCGCCGACCTCGGAATGCAGATTGCCCTGATCGTCTATGGGGCCGCGATCTGGGCCATCATCGGCGGCATCGTCGCGATCATCTGGGCATTTCGCGTGCGCTCGGCCTGAACAGAATCTCGAAGTTGTCACAAAGCGCATGACTCAGGAATCGTTCTTGGCCCTCATCGTCGGGGGCATGATCGCTCTCTTGTTCGGCGTGGTCCTCCTGCTGGCCGGTTACCGCTTCTTCCTGTTCCTGCTGCCGATCTGGGGCTTCTTTTTCGGCTTCGGATTGGGCGCCGAGAGCGTTCAGGCGTTGTTCGGAGACGCCTTCCTGTCGACCGTGACGAGCTGGGTTGTCGGATTCGTCGTCGCTCTGATCTTTGCGGTGCTCTCGTACGTGTTTTATTTCGCGGCGGTGGCGATGGTGGGCGGCGCGCTGGGCTACGCGCTCGGAGTCGGGGTGCTCGAAGCGATCGGGCTCAACTTCGGCTTCATCGCGTGGATCGTCGGCATCGTGGTGGGGATCATTTTCGCCATCGGCGTGATCGTCCTGAACATTCAGAAGATCGTGGTCATCATTGCGACCGCGATCCTCGGCGCCGGGGTGATCGTGGCCACGTTCCTGGCCCTGTTTGGCGGCACGTCGGCCCAGGTCACGTTGAATGCAGTCCACACCGCTTTACAGGCTTCGCCCCTGTGGACCATCACGTTCATTGTCCTGGCAATCATTGGCATCGCCGTCCAGTACCAGTCGACGCGCCGCTTCGAAGTTGAGGTCTACAACCGCTCCGCGGAGCTCACGGGCGCCGAGCCGACCTGACGCAGCGCGGGCACGAGCCGCCTCGCGCCCGCGTTACAGGTTGTTGCGCAGCCAGGCCAGCCCGGCCCACATCCCGAGCACCACCAGCCCGAGCGAGACGACCTCGCCGACGTTGACGGGCACTGTCGGGATGGGCGGCACGACGATCCAGCCCCAGCCCGGCGGGAACCCGAGCATCCACCAGCCGACGCCAGCCACGGGCAGGAGCAGTAACCAGGGAGTTGCCATTCTCGTCTTCGAGGCAAGTCTAACGTAGAGTCCTAAAAATGAGTCATGTTTACGTACCGAGCGAATTGGCGGACTTCTCCGATACGGTCCGCCATCGTCGGCTGCCATCCCAGGCTCGCAGCCGCGAGCGCGTCCAGCGACTGCTCGATACGGCCGACACCCTGATCGGCGCTGACGGGTTCGGCGCATTGACTATTCCGCTGCTTGCCTCGAGCGCCCACATGCCCGTCGGCAGCATCTATCAGTTCTTTCCCGACAAGTCGGCTATCGTCGACGCCGTCGCCGCACGCTACATGCAGCTGTGGCTGGACGAGATGCAGCGGCTGACCGATCGCATCGTCAAGCTTCGCTGGGAGGCCGCCGTCGACACGGTGATCGAGCATTTTGCCGGCATGTATCGCGAGCACCCGACGTTCTGCGAGCTCTGGCTGAACGGCCATCTGACGCCGAGCGCGCGCGAACGCGACCGGCGCAACAACGACGAGCTCGCCAACGTGCTGGTCGGTCAGCTCAGGCAGCGGCCCGAGTTCTCTCACACCCAGACGCGGCGCCTGGGCCTGGCGTGCCGCACGGCCGTCGAGGTGGCTGACGGCCTGCTGCGCTACGCCT
>JAFAPL010000039.1 GCA_019247135.1 Chloroflexota bacterium
CTGAAGGCTGTGGCGCGCCGCAACACGAAGCGTGCTCAGTCCCCGGCGAGATCGGTCAGGATTTGCTGAACGTACTCAGCACCGCGGCGGTCCTGAGTCAACTGGTCGCCCAGCTGCGCGCCTTCGATCGCCAGATAGCCGTTGTAGCCGGCGTCCTGCATCGCCGCGATGGCGAAGCGATAGTCGATGTCCCCGTCGGGCAGCGGTACGCGCTGGTAAAAGGACCGGTCCAGGTCAGGAATATGCGTGCGCCGGAGATTCTTGCAATGCCAGTAGTTCGATCTGGGTGCGAGCGCCACGATCGCGGCCTCCGAAGTCTCCTCGGGGTGCTCGTAGTGCCAATAGATGTTGCCGAGGTCAGGGTTGGCGCCGACGTTCGGCAGGCCAATGAGGTCGAGCAGATGGAGCGTGGCGGCTGAGTTGTCGGCGATCGATCCCTGGTGGACCTCGATTGAAATGTTGATGCCCGCCTGCGCCGCCCGCTCGCCGGCCTCGCGCAAGTACTTGGCGTGGCCGACAAAATCCGATTCGGTTGCCGTGCGACTGGCGCCTTGCGAAATCTGTTCGCCGCGCCGCTCCGCACCACGGCCATGCGGATCGGTCGCGGGACTGACCATGGCCGTGTTGACCACGGAGGCGCCGGTCCAGGCAGCGTACTGGATGGCACGGTCGAGTCGGCGACGCGCGCGTTCGCCCGCGAGGGGGTGAGCCAGGGCGCCGCCAGCGCGAACACAAATGACGTTGAGTCCATGGCTGTGGATTTCGTCGGCGAAATCTTTCGCCTGAGTCTCCTCGGCGGCCTCGTCTACTCCGACTTCGACACCCTCGAAACCGACAGCTTTGACCAGTGGCAGGTAGCGACGTCGCTCCTCGCGGGGCGGCATTTCTCCGAAGACGTCTTTAGGACTGGGATAAAAGACCCCGCGTCGAAGGGCGTAGCACAGCTTCACAGTCAATCATCGTAGCCCGCCGGCCTTTACGCTGTTCATGCTTCTGCTACTCCGAGTGTGAGGACGGCAAGCGCGAGCGCAAACTTGGTCCGCAACAGCAAGCTGTCAACTTCCATGAACTCGTTGTTCCCGTGCACGCCCGAGCGTAAGGGTTCCGCGTTCGGATGATGCGGTGAGAAGCCATACACCTCGGCCCCGAGCGGTCGAAGGAAACGAGAATCCGTGAACCCGACCGTCAGCGACGGCAACAGTCGAAACGCGTGCTCGCCCAACGCCGCCGCGAGCGCCTCGCGGATACGGTCCACGAACAACGAGTCGGCGGGGGAGGCATTCGAAACGGCTGTGTAGTCGACATTGACTGATACATCGAGGCCGCGCAGCAGGTGCTCCAGCTCAGACTGGACGAACGCATCGTCTTGACCGGGCAAGCTGCGCACGTCGCACACCAGGCTGGCGCGATCAGGAATGCTGTTGGATTTGACACCGGCCGCCAGCATGGTCGGCGTGATCGTCATGCGCGAGGCTGCTTTCAGCGTCGTCGCGAGCGACCGCTGGTCTTCAGGCAGTCCGTTCGCAATGCGGTCGATGTTTTCCGCGGTGGGCGTCTGTTGAACGCCCATGGCTGAGAGCACCTCGCGGAAGAACGGGTGCGAAACGTCGATCTCTGGCTCGTAGGCAGCAATACGGTCGATGGCTTCGGCCAAGACGGGCACGGGATTATCAGCTGCCCACGGCCGCGATGCGTGACCCGAGCGTCCTTTACGCGTGATGCGCGCCTCGAGTCGGCCTTTTTCGCCAGTGCAGATCGGATACAGCAAGCCCGAAGGAGTGTGAACCGGTGATCCGCCGCCTTCATTGATCGCCACGTCTGCTTTGACCTTGTCTGGGAAATGGTCCGCGAACCAACCGGCGCCCCAGCGACCGCCGGACTCCTCGTCCGCGGCGGCCAGATAAATCAGCTCGCCGTCGAGCCTCACGCGGGCTCGCTGCAAGAGCACGAGCGACATGCAGTAGGCCACGACGTCAGCCTTGTCGTCGTCCGCGCCGCGACCGTAGATGCGCCCGCGATCGAGCGTGCCGGAGAACGGCGGATGTTCCCAGAGCGTCTCATCTTCGACCGGCACCACGTCCGTGTGGGCCATGCACAGCAAGCGCTTGCTCGTGGCATTCGTCGAGCCGACGCGCGCGATCAGGTTGCCTCGCCCCGGCGCGGACTCGTGGGTCTCCGACGCAATGCCTGCCGCGGCGAGCTTCGCGCGGATCAGGTCGCAGGCCAACGACTCATTCCCGGTGTCGGGACGGGACCCCATATTCACGGTCGGAATGCGCACGAGGTCTTGCAAGAAGCTGACAACTTCGTCGCGCCCGCTATCGACAGACGACAGAAGCTGGCTGAGATTGAACGGCATTGTCTAACGATGGTAGTGAACAATTGATTGCATCCGCCGCGGGCTGCACCGTATCGTCAGCCCTACTGCGTATTGCCAGTCACACGGTTGGGGAGGAAACGGCAGCTATGTCCGACGGCTTTTTGATGTCACGCCGAGGCTTCTTGCGGTCGGCGGCATTCGTCGTCGGCGGCTCATTACTCGCGGCTTGCCAATCGGCGTCATCGCCGAGCGGCAATGCACCCAGCGGTCCTCCGCCGAGTGGACCGCCTGCGACCACCGCGGCGGCGGCACCAACCACCGCGGCCGCGGCACCGACCACTGCGCCGGCCGCTCAAACTGGCTCTGCCACCTGGACGGTTGGCGCCGTCATGGGCATTACCGGCCGCTATGCAGCGCTGGTGGAACAGGTCAAAAACGGCTATGAGCTCGCGTTTTCCGATCTCAACAAGACGAGCAAAATACAGCTACAGCTAAAGCAATTAGACGATGCATCGGACGCTACTCAAACCGTCCAGCTCATGGAGTCGCTGAACTCGAGCGATAACCCTATTGCTCTTCTCGGGGGCGCAGGCAGCGATCTGCACGCGGCTGCTGCTGCAGTAGCAGACAAGAACAAAACACCCTATCTGGGCATTGCATTCGCGCTGCTGAGCGTTCATCAACAAGGCTTCAAATACCTGTTCTCGCCCTTTCCGAAGTCGCCACAGATCGCAGTGACCACGTTCGACATGTTCGACACGCTGTCACCGAAACCGTCGAAGGTCGCAACGTTTCACGAGAAGACAGATTGGGGCGCGGAGCTGTCAGGCTTGTGGAAGCAAGAAGCACAAAAGCGCGGCTACGAAGTCGTAACCGATGAGGAGTACACACCCGGCGCCACAGACTATTCTTCGCTGATTCTGAAAGCCAAGGGTGCAAACGCCGACGTTTTGCTTTCCTTGCCGACGCCGCCCGACGGTATCGCGCTGCAGAAG
>JAFAPL010000224.1 GCA_019247135.1 Chloroflexota bacterium
TGAACCCAACCGCTGTCATTTCATGTCGCGCCATGCCAGCAACTTGACTATTTTCCATCTCAGATGACATGCCATGTCATGACATGTCACCCCTCAATTCGAGTCCCTGCTTCGGCACCTCTGCCGCACCTGTTCGAACCATGAACGCGATTTTATGTTCGTCAGGCTGTCGCGTGACTATGTACGCGGCGGAACGCCAGCGCGCTAGCCGATGTGCAGGACGCCGCGGGCGCTAACCCCGTCACAAGTGACAACGACGCTCCCGTCGCCGGGCCGCGTCGACGGGCCGATATCCCAGGTCCAGGACACGCTGCCGCTGCTGTTCGCGGCCATATTGCTCAAGCCCTGGGCTGCCGACCTCGATCCGGCGGGTGTGGTGTAGACGATCGAGCACGAGGCGCCAGGCGTGGTCTGGGCGGTCACGCTGGCACGCCCGCCCGGCGCTGACCCGTTCACCGAGACCAGTTGAACGCTGCCCTGGCCCGATGGCGGCTGGTTCGGCGTAGGCGTGGGAGTGGCCGTCTCAGCGGGCGCGACGGTCGGCTTCGCGGGGACGGTCGCTCCCGAGCTCGGGAGCTGCTCGTACACAGCCACCCAATCCGCGGCAACGGCCCGCTGCGCGTCGAACAGCGCCATCCGGCCGGCACATACCTGTTCGTGCAGGTAATTCTCGACCCGGTCTTTCTCGTGCCACCCGGGCGGTGGGGCGGCGGCCTGCGGCCACAGGTTGGCAATGTCGTTGCTGCCGCCGATCTCCAGGGGCACAAGGTGGTCGACCTCGTACTCACCCGCGGTGCGCTCGACGACGCCGTACGCGGCGTAAACCTCGCGGCTGAGTTCGGCCGGCACGTTCCTGACTGACGAGCTGTAGCCGGGCCGGCAGACCTGGTCCGAAGTGACGTCCGGGATGATTGCGCCCGGCGTACAGGCCCCGTCGGGACGACCGCCGCGCGCCATGCAATCGGTGTCTCTGGTCCGCGGTCCGAAGGGTCGGTCGGGTGTCACGCCAGCGGGCGGTGCGGCAGCGCCTCCAGGCGGATCGATACTCGACCCCGTCCATGAAATAAAGCCAGTAGGAGTGAGCGCCCAATGCGTGTCGCCATTCGTAAACGTGGGCGTGTTCGTCGACTTACGCCAGAACGCAAGTCCTGATGTCGTGTCCTGGAGTGTGTCGCCAGTTCCGTTTGGTCGGCGTATTCGCACGATGTAGGCTGGCCCATGACGTCCCCGAGTTGCGCCTGGAGCATGGCGAAGCCAAAGACGAACTGCGTCGGCTGGCCCGGCTCACACGTGCTGAAATCTTGTTTGGCGAATGCCCCGACCGGATAGGTCGCTAACGAAAACGCCGCCGAAACCGCAAGCAGTGTTCTGAATCGTGCGAACCGGCAAGCGCGCAAGCCGCAACTCACCGCGCTCAAGAACGCAGCGACCGCCAACATGCATCGCATCTGAGCCGCCCTGCCTGCTCCGACGCACACCACGATACCCGTCAGGGTCATTATCCGGGACCGACCCACAGCCGATCTCAACAAGTTTTCAACGCGTTCATCGGTCTGGAACGTCGCGTCACCCAGCTAGGGAGAGTCTGACGCAGAAGTTCTTTTGAAGATCACACTCCGGCTCCGAATGCGTCGCCGGGTGGAGCGAAGGTCGCCTGATTCAAGAATCCGGATGGAAAGTCTGTGCCGGTTGTGCAGATGCCGACCTGGAGGGTCGGCTCATGCGCAATTCGCGTTATGCAATTGAACGCGAGCTTGATGACAAGATGCGCACGCGCCAGATCAATGGGCTGAGCAGTGTGCTCGTTATCCTTCTGTCTGCGAACGCGCGGATGGCTGAGCCACTCCGACGCTGAACATGAGCACCGCCGAAAAAGGGTGGACAAGCGTCGCACTCGCCCCTGGCGCATCCGCACTTGCACCCCGGAGGGTGGCTCTGACGCACGGCTTCCGCCGCGAACACTGTCTGAAACGCGCGCTAGCGTTGTTGGACCGCGGTTCGCAT
>JAFAPL010000452.1 GCA_019247135.1 Chloroflexota bacterium
AGCTCCTGGATGCTCTCGAGCATGCCCTGGCTCGAGCGCGAGTACTTGGCCAGCGCATACGCCTGGATCTCTGGCGGCACGCCGGCGACCGAGTAGATCCGCCGCGGCGGGTAGTCGATGCGGGTCGTCGTCGTTGTCGGCGCCTCGGCGGCTTGCATGTGTTCATTAGAACATGCGTTCGGCTGATTGTCAACTTTTTTGGCGCCTTCCGAGAGCGTCATCGGCCGACGATGATACGCCCGGTATGCTTGCCGGAATGCCATTGCTGGACGGCCGCCGGGGGTTGATCTTTGGAGTCGCCAACCGCCGCAGCATCGCCTGGGCCATTGCCCAGGCGCTCGCGCGCGAAGGCGCACAGCTTGCTTTTACCTACCAGGGCGAGCGCATCGAACAGGGCGTGCGCGACCTCGCGGCCAGCGTGAACAGCCCACTTGTCGCGCCTTGCGACGTGACCAGCGAGGCCGACCTGGACTCGGTCTTCGAGGCGGTGGACCGCACCTGGGGCGGTCTGGACATCCTGGTACACAGCGTGGCCTACGCACCGCCGCAGACGTTCGAGCGGCCGTTCGTCGAGACCGAGCGGTCCGAGTTCCTGACGGCGCTCGACATCAGCGCGTTTTCGCTGATTGCGATGACCAGGCGGGCGGTGCCACTGTTCGAGAAGTCTGGCGGCGGCTCGGTGTTGACCATGACCTTCAACGCATCGCAGCGCACGTATCCCAACTACAACATCATGGCCGTCGCTAAAGGCGCGCTCGAGACAGAGGTGCGCTACCTCGCGTACGAGCTCGGACCCAGGAACGTTCGCGTAAACGCCATTTCGGCGGGGCCGGTGCGTACTCTGGCGGCGCGCTCTATCACTGGCTTCACCGTGATGGAGGATCACGCGGAGCGCAATGCACCATTGCGTCGCAACATCAGTGCGGAGGACGTCGGCAATGCCGCGCTCTACCTGTGTGGGCCGCTGGCCAGCAACGTGACCGGGCACGTGCTCATGGTCGACGCCGGCTACAGCATCCTCGGCATGAGTGTGGCGGAGCCGAACAGGAAATAGTTCGGCGTCGCGCGCACATCGGCTCTCCAGCCTCTGGCGCGCAGCTTATCGGCCAGCTCGACTGGGTCGTAGTAGATCTTGACGATGTGAAACTCGCGGCCGTCGTTCAAACGTCTGCGTTCTGGCTCTGTCTGGTCGCGCGCGGTCGAGCGCTCGTCGTCGAGTGAATCGATGAAAAAGACCCGCCCATCTGGCGCCAGCGCATTGCGCACGCTGTCCCAGAACGCGTCGAAGGCCGCAAATGGCACATGCGAGAGCCAGAAGCTGAAGAACACCACGTCGTACTTTTCGGTGGGCCGCCAGGTGAACAGGTCGGCTTGAATGTGCCTGGCGCGCGCATGCTGAAGGCGCGAGCGATTCAATGCGAGAACCTCTGGAGAGCTGTCGACCAGCGTCAATCGATCGGCGAAACGCGCCAGCTCGACCGACCAGTTACCCGTGCCGCAAGCCAGCTCGAGCACGCTGCCGCGCGGCGCGAACGCCTCCACAGACGCGCGCACCTGTTCGATCTCGGCATCCCACTGGGCCTTGAACTCGGGCCCGCGATCGTATCGGCCCTGGCGCAACCACCACTCGTCGTATTCTCCCGCTCGCGCGCGGTAGTACTCGATCTGCTCGTTCACCAGGTCCATCGGGTATTGACGCCGAAGGGTACCCTGGGGCGCCATGGAACTGCCGCTGACCCCCCTCGAGTTCGCCCGCCGCAGTCGTTCGCTGTATCCCGGCAGGACCGCCGTCGTGGATGGCGACCTGCGCCTCACGTACGCGGAGTTCCTGGATCGGTGCGACCGATGGTCCCACGCGCTCCAACAGCAGTTGGGGGTCAAGCAAGGTGACCGAGTCGCCTATATCGCCCCGAATACCCATGCCCAGCTGGAGTCCTTCTACGCGATCCCGCAGCTTGGCGCCGTGATCGTGCCGATCAATTACCGACTGACCGCTGACGACTTCGCGTACATCATCGGGCACAGTGGTGCGACGATCGTGTGCGCGCATTCCGACTATCTCGAGATGGTCGACGGCATCCGCGACAGCATTCCTGATGTGCGCCACTTTGTCGCCCTCGAAGGCAATCGCGATGGGTGGCTCAACTATGAGCAGATGGTCACCTCGAGCAGTCCGGACTTTCAGAAGCCCGAGATCAGCGAACACGACCTGCTGTCGATCAACTACACCAGCGGCACGACGTCTCGACCGAAGGGCGTCATGATCACGCATCGAAACGCCTATATGAACGTAGTCGGCACACTCGTGCACGTGCCGATGGGACCGGGCGATGCGTACCTGTGGACGTTGCCCATGTTTCACGCCAATGGATGGACCTTCGTCTGGCTGGTGACGGCCGTCGGAGGCAAGCACGTGTGCCTGCGGCGCGTCGAGCCGGCGCGCATCTTCGAGCTGATCAATCGCGAGAACGTCACCATGTTGTGCGCGGCTCCGACGGTGTTGATCGGGATCGCGAGCGCGCCCGCGGAGCAGCGCGCGAATGTGCGCAAAGGCCTGCGCGTGTTCGCCGCCGGCGCTCCCCCGGCCGCCGCGACCATCGCGCGCATCGAGGGCGAGTTCGGTTGGGAGATCATCCACGTCTACGGTCTGACCGAGACGGCGCCGTTCATCACCATCTGCGAGCAACGGCCCGAGCACGCCACGCTGTCAGCCGAGGACCGCGCGGTGCTGAAAGCGAGGCAGGGAGTCGAGCTGATCACGTCGGGCGAGCTGCAGGTCGTCGACGATCAGGGCAAGCCCGTGCCGCACGACGGCCAGACGCTGGGCGAGATCGTCGTCCGCGGCAACGTCGTGATGAAGGGCTACTACAACGATCCCGATGCGACATCCGCGGCGATGGGTGACGGTTGGTTCCACAGCGGCGACGCCGCCGTGGTGCATCCCGACGGCTATGTCGAGGTGCGGGACCGCATCAAGGACGTGATCATTAGCGGCGGCGAAAACATCTCGTCCGTCGAAGTCGAAGGCGTGCTCTTACGCCACCCGTCCGTCCAGGAGGCGGCCGTGGT
>JAFAPL010000482.1 GCA_019247135.1 Chloroflexota bacterium
CGACCTGGTGGGTAGCGGCCCAGCTGGCGGCATCCTCTGGCAACCAGGCGAAGGTGTGACGAGCCTGGGAGCGTCGGTCAGCCCGAATGGGCTAAACGATCGAGTCGAGGTGGTCGGCGAGCTGCAGGCAGGAGGGGGCACGACGCACGCATTCGTATGGCAGGCGCGTCGGGGCGTCCAGGACCTGGGCGTTTTGCCCGGCATGACGAACAGCACGGCATTTGCCATCAACCCGCGCGGGCAGATCGTCGGAGCGTCGTTCAACCCGTCACAGCCCGGATTCCCGCTCCACGCCGTGCTGTGGAACCCGAGCTAGGTCTACGCTGCGTCGGCCCTGAGCGCGAGCTTGCGCTTCTTCGCGTAGCGTCGCTCCGAGTGACCCAGCAGCATCACGGTGAACAATGCGATCAGACACAACAGGCCGGTCAGCACGATCAGTCCGTTCACGCCCAGGCGGTCGGCAAACGGCCACGCAAGCGCGCCGCCGAGTAGCTGACCGATGGCCAGCAGCACGGAGTAGATGCCCATGACTGAGCCGCGGTCCTCGGCCCGCTCCTCGGCGATCTCCGCCAGGTAGGCCAGGGCCGCGGGTGTGAAGCCGCTCTCAACGAAGATGCCCAGCAACACGAGGCCGATCAGCAGCGGCACGAGCGGATGCGGCGTATCGAATGGACGACCATTCAGCAGCCACAGCGCGACGCTGGTGAGGCCAAGTCCGCCGACGCCAATCATGAGCGTCGCCTGGCGGCCGATCGTCGGCATCAGGAAGCCCCAGGCGATCGCTCCGACCGTGAACAGGATGCCGAACACCAGGTAGGCATTACTGATCTCGCCAGCTGAAAAGCCGCGCATCAGGAACTGACTCTGGTTCGGGCGTCCGGCGGCCAGGACGGGGCCGGCCGCGAACCAGGCTCCGAGCACCGCGTTCGCGGCTAGCCAGGCCGGCGCGAAACGCATGATGCGGCGGTTGAGCATGCGCGCGATCATCTCGCCCGGGCCGGGCCGCCTCAGTTTTGTCTCGGACGCCGCATCTCGAAGCACGATGAATGGCAGCGTCGCGACGAGGTACACCCCGGCGACGATGGCATAGGACAGCGTGTCGAAGGTGTCGTAGAGATGGCCACCCACGAATGCGCCCAACGCAAGACCGACAACCGTGGCGGCCTCGTAAAAGCCCATGACGCGGCCGCGCAGACGCTCGGAGCTCGCGGTTTCGGCTGAGAGGAAGCCGAGCGTGGCAGGCGCGGCGCTTGCGGTCGACAGGCCCTGGAACAAGCGTACGAGCACGAGCACCGGGATCAGGGACGCGTACCCGAGCATCACGGCCGCGGCTGCGCCAAGGAGCGGGCCGAGGATCATGAACAGCTTGCGACCAAAGCGATCGCTCAAGGCGCCGAAAATGGGCGTCCCGATCAGCACCGAGGCATAGAAGGTCACCTGGACGAGCGAAGCGGCGCCGACGGACGCGTCCGCTTCGCCGCGATTGCGCATGCCCAGCGAAAGGAGCACGATCAGCCCGGCCGCCTGCGAGGCGCAGCGCAGCAAAAACGTGCCTGACAGAGCCATCGTCAGGCTGTTGACGTCGTGTTTGAGTCCGACGGCCGGCAGCGAATGTTGCAGAGGGGCCGTCGGCGAATCGAGAGCGTCGGTCACTGTGCGGGAGTGGGAGTATAGGGAGAAGAGTAAGCTCGCGGATATGAGCTGGCGCTGGCTGATTCGATTGTGCCTGATCGGCGCCCTGTTCGGTCCGCCCGCGAGCGTGCTCGCCGATGAGCCGCGGTCGGAGGTGATCGGCACGTCCCAGGGGGGCACGCCGCTGACGATGTACGAACTGGGCAACGGCTCGACGCGCGTGTTGTTGATCGGCGGCCAGCACGGCGGGCCTGAAGAGAACACGGTCGAGCTCGCTGGTGACCTGCTCGACTACTTCGTCCAGAACACCGGGGCATTGCCGCCGGGCATCGGCCTGGACGTCATACCCGCGGCCAATCCGGACGGTCTCGCGGAAGGGCAGCGACAGTTTCTGAGCGGAGTGGACCCGAACCGCAACTGGGGCGGCGCGGACTGGCGATCCGACGCGTACGACTCGAACGGGGTGTACCGAGTCGGCCTGGGCGGTCCGGAACCGTTCTCGGAACAGGAGACGCGCGCACTCGCGGACTGGGTCCTGGCGCATCGGCCCGCCTTCATCGTCAACTATCACAGCGCGGGCGGTTTCATGTTTGGGGCGCGCGACGGGATCGCGGGCGATCTTTCGGCGGCGTACGCGCAGGCGAGCGGGTACAACTGGCCCGCGCCTGGCGGACACAGTCCGTTGCCTTACACGGCGAGCGGCAGTATGAACGTCTGGCTGCGTGACACCGGCATCCCCGCCATCCTGATCGAGCTGAGCACGCCTCGAGCAACCGAAGTCGAACGCAACCTGGCAGGCGTCCAGGCCGTCCTGCAGAAGCTGGCCGGCTCCGGCTGAACGCGTGCATCGGCGCGCCTTCCTCGAGCGGACTGGCCTGACATTCGCCGCGGCCGCACTGGCGCAGCTGCCCATTGAGAGCCAGGTGGCGGCGCAGTCGGCGAGTGATTGGACCTCAGTGCGTGCGTTGTTCAGCCTCGATGCGGGGTTTATCCATTTCGGTGGGCTCTACCTCGCATCGCATCCTGCGCCGGTCCAACAAGCCATTGAGACGCATCGACGCGGGCTCGATAGCAATCCGGTGGATTACTTGCACGCGCAGGGACCCGTCCTGGAGGCGTCTGTCCTGCGCGCGGCGGCGGCCTATCTCGGCGGGAGCCCGGCCGATATTGCGCTGACGGACAGCACGACCATGGGGCTCGGCCTGCTCTACAACGGGCTGTCCCTGCGATCGGACCAGGAGATTCTGACGACAACGCTCGACTTCTACGCAACGCACGAGGCATTGCGCCTCGCGGGCCTGCGGAGCGGCGCGGTCGTGCGGCAGATTCCGCTCTACACCGATATCGCCACGGTCTCGGTGGACGAGATCGTCGGTTCAGTCGCACAGGCACTGACCGATCGGACGCGCGTGCTCGCGGTCACGTGGGTGCACTCGAGCACTGGTTTGAAGCTGCCGCTGCGGGCGATCGCACAGGTCGTGCAGCAGGCGAACGCGCAGCGCGACCCGAGCCAGCGTGTGCTGCTGTGCGTCGACGGGGTGCATGGTTTCGGTGTCGAAGACGTCTCGGTCGCCGATCTTGGAGTCGATTTCTTC
>JAFAPL010000654.1 GCA_019247135.1 Chloroflexota bacterium
GCCGTCGGCTGAACTGACCGCGCGCTGGAACTTCTGCGTCTTCTCGTACCAGTCCGCCATCTTGTAGATCTGGCCGATGCTGAGGCTCGGAAAAACGTCATACACCGCCAGCGTCTTGATCTGACCGCGCGCGACGTACTCCACGATGTCGCGGGCTGTCGCCTCGGGGCCGGTCGGACAGCCGACGCAGTGACCCCAGATTGCCGCCAGGTTTTCTTTCCCATTGAGGAGGAAGTCGTCGAAGTATTTCTCGACGGTGCCATCGAACTGAGAAACGAAGAACAGCGTGTACCCGTCGAAGTCTTGCGTCCTCGCGACGAACCAACGCGCCGTTCGGATGAGACCCAGCAGCGTGGTCATGTGACTGAACGACTCTCCAGGTGGGTTTGGCCAGCCACCCGGAGACAACGCTCTGGTGAACGCCACCAGGTCAGCGTCAGGCTTCAGGCGCCACATGCCCGTGAATTCCTTCACCTCGTTCCCGTCACGATTGCCCATGACCAGGCCCGGATAGCGGAGACCCCACGTCCCACCGCTCGTGCTTGGCCCAGACTGCTCAGTCGACATCGGTTGTTCCTGAATCACTTGGCAATTCTCCCGGTTCCTCTGGTTAATGGGATCCGTCGGCGTCGCGAGCGCTTGTCCTCCGCCCGCGTGGCACGATGCAATCACCGTACGGAGTTGTGCCTGGCGGTCGCCTGTCCAGGAGCGTGCACCGCCTGAACGACTCCTGGACGCCGAGTGATGTGCAGGCGTCCAGCGGAGCGCGCCTGGGCCACTGCAAGGATGACGTTTGCTCAGGTGACGTTCAGGTCATCACCGGCGCGGGCCGAGCCGCGGCCAGGGCTCGAGCACCACACTGCTCAGCACTGGAGGGATGTCATCCTGAACAAGCTCCGCCGTCTACCAGGCAAGGGGATTTTCCTGACCGGCATCGAGGCATCCGACCCGGTGGTCGGCGGCATCCGACGCAATCAACTGCGCGAGGCGCGAGACTTCACGCTGTATGGTCGCGAACGACTGGAGAACATTCGCGCGTTGGGCATTCGATGGCTGCGGTTCGGGCCACCGTATTCACAGGTGCATCTGGGTCCAGGGTCATACGACTGGGAGCTTTGGGACACGGTCGTCCAGAACTGCGCGGAGCTCGGGATCCACATTCTGGCTGACCTCGTCCATTTCGGCCTGCCGGACTGGCTGCACGCCGACACGCCGCACCAGCCTTACTGGCAAAATCCGTCGATGCCCAGCCACGTGGCCGCGTATGCCGCCGCCCTGGCCCGGCGTTATCCGTCACTTCGCTACTTCACGCCGATCAACGAACCATTCGTGACGGCCTGGTTCTCCGCACGCCTGGGGCTCTGGAACGAGCAGATCGCTCGGCCCTGGACCGACGACCGGGCCTTCGTGTGCGCGGCAGCGAATGCTGCCCGGGCGTGCATCCTCGCGCGCCAGGCGATCCGGCGCGTGTGGCAGACCCAGAATCGGCCCGGGTCACCAGTGTTCCTCCAGAACGAAAGCTTCGAGACGGCGATCGCCGTACCAGGTGCGAAGCGTGAGGAGGAAGTCCGGCGCTTCAATCTCGCGCGCTTTGTCGCGCTCGACCTCGCGTTTGGGCATCGCGACTCAGAGTTGCACGACTACGTGCTCGGTGAGGGTCTGTCGGCCGAGGCGTACGAGTGGTTCATGCGCGCGGGCAGCACGGACGACACACTTCTCGGCATTGACCATTACCCCGGTTGCGTGCACACGTACGGCGCGGACGAGATCACCCACGACGGACCTTCATCAGCCTCGCAATTAGTTCCGCTGGTCGTCACGTATGCCCAACGCTACGCAATGCAGGACCGGCTGTTGCACACCGAGAGCAACGGGCTACCGAATTGCGCCGCGGCCATATGCGAGCGGACGTATCACGAGCTCGCGATGCTGCGTCGAATGGGCTACGCCGTCTGGGGCATGGGGTGGTACGGCGACGAGGTCCAGGTCGGCTGGCAGAGTCAACTCAGCGGGCCAGATGGGCACGCCGAATACCCAGTCGGATTGTTCCGACACGGCCAGCCACAGCCCGTGGCGGGCGTGTTCCGACGTCTCGCCCGCCGGGGTTTGCCGCCGATCGCGACAGCACCGGCCCTGCGGTCGGACACTGCCGCTGCCTGACGTCTTCTGTTCTCTTTTGCCTCTCAGGCGCAGACGCGCAGCTCAATGCTCCGCGAGTCTGAGTCACCGAAGGTGAGGCGTGTCCGGGGCCCTCGACGTGCGAGGCTGCTGAAGCTCCAGACCTGACATCCCTGCCGGTTTAGTCCGGAAATCACATGCTTGATGACACTGTCCTTGCCGGCGGCGTCCATGGCCTGGAACACAACCAACAAGGCGTACGTGTTCTGCGCATAAAACCTGTCTTGCAGCTTTGCCAGGCGCTGGATGCCTTCTGCAGCAGCGACCTGGCCTCGCTCTTGTGCACGTAGGTCGAGGTGTCGCCCGGGTCGAAGTCCTTGCGTAACGAGATCAACTTGCCCGGCGGAACGATGAAGCTTTCGATGAACTCAGCTGGAACGTGCCGTTTCATCAAGTAAGTCTAGTGCAGGCGATGCGGCGGCGATCAGCGCGGGGCTGGTGATGAGGTGGACCGGCGGTGTCACCGGCACGTGACTAAGGCTGTCTTTGTCGACAAGCTTCTCCGTAACATT
>JAFAPL010000676.1 GCA_019247135.1 Chloroflexota bacterium
GGTGGCGGTCGACGTGGGCGTGGGCGTGTGGGTCGGGCTCGACGTGCTGGTCGGGGTCGGTGTGCTGGTCGGGGTCGGCGGAACAGGCGTCTGCGTACTGGTCGCGGTGGACGTGGGCGTGTCTGTGGCAGTCGCGGTGGGTGTCGGCGGAACTGCCGTGTCAGTCGGCATCGCGGTCGGCGTATCGGTCGGTGTCGGCGTTGCTGTATCAGTGGCCGTCGGCGTGCTGCTGGGTATCGGCGTCGCCGTGTCAGTCGGTGTCGGCGTTGCCGTGTCTGTCGGTGTCGGCGTTGCTGTATCAGTGGCCGTCGGTATCGGCGTTGCTGTATCAGTCGCCGTCGGCGTTGCGGTGTCCGTCGGTATCGGCGTTGCTGTATCAGTCGCCGTCGGCGTTGCCGTGTCAGTCGGTGTCGGTGTGGGTGTCGCCGTGTCCGTCGGTGTCGGCGTCGCGGTGTCAGTGGCCGTCGGTGTCGGTGTTGCCGTGCTGGTGGGTATCGGCGTCGCCGTGTCAGTCGCCGTCGGCGTTGCTGTATCAGTCGCCGTCGGCGTTGCCGTAAAAGTCGGTGTCGGCGTTGCCGTGTCGGTCGGTGTCGCTGTAGCCGTAAAAGTCGGAGTCGATGTCGGCGTAAACGTGGGCGTGCTGGTCGGCGTCGGCGTGGGCGCAACCACGGTGAGCGTGGTCGAGCCGGTCGGCGCGAGCAGCTCGGTCGAACTCGTGATATTGCTCGACCCATTTGCGTACGTGCCCACCGCGCTGGCGGTGACGTTCACGCTCAGCGTGCACGAGGCCTGGCCCGAGTTCAGGGTGTCGCTCACTGAAATGGTGCCGTTTCCAGGGCTGGCCGTTATGGCGCCTACGCCGCCTGGACAGGTGCTCGATGCACCGTTCGGGCTCGCCACCGTCACTCCGGCCGGCAGCGTGTCGGTAAAGGACCAGGTCTTGGCCGCCAGCTCGCTCGTGTTCGTAATCGTGAAGGTGAGTGTGGCCGTGCCACCCTGGAGGATGGTTGTCGGGTTGAAGGCCTTCGACAGTTGTGGCGTGGTGTCGGTCACGACCACGTCATCGATCGTCATGCCGCATGGACCGCCTGAGGTGCCGGTGAACGTCAGCGTGGTCGTTGTGCCCGAGCTTGGCGCCAGTGTCGTACCCAGCGAGGCGGCCACCCAGCCCATGTTGTTCGGGTCGCCCGTCGATGTGAACGAGAAGCTACTGCTCGTGGAGCCGAACTGCACCGTCATGGTTTTCTGGGCGGGTGAGCCATCGCACGGCGCAAAAAGGCCACCCGCGACCGGATTTCCCGCCTGCGCCCACGAGACGGAGTACACGTGCCCGGCCTGGGTTGGGATGTTCTGGGACAGCGGTGCGTTCGGTCCGCTGGGATTGATATCGACGGATTGGTTTCCGTGATTCGGGTTCCATTCGCCGTTCGCGGCGTTGTTGTCGATCTCAGCCCCACCCGAACCGGCCAACCAGGGGCCCGTCGTCGAGTTCGGAAACGGCGTGTTCGCCGCGATCGTCGTCAAATTGGTCGTGCCGAGCGCCGGCTGCTCGAATCCGCAGTCGCCGACCAGATTCCCCGCGACCGTCGAACAGTCTGGCTGCGTGGTCGTCTGCGCGCTGACGCTCGGCGTGAGCGCCGACAGCAGCAGCACGAGTGACCCCAGAACGATGATCGCCCGGATCATCGTCTTCGCGGTTGCCCAACCAATCCCGCGTCAGTCGGCGAGCGGCCAGTCACGCGGAGAACTCAGACATAGCCCGCGGATTCCCGTCATCTCGGATCCGCGACGTCGCGCGAATCGGCATTCCCAGGCTACCGAAAAAATCATAGAAGCAGCGGTTGTGCCAGCATCGCGCTCCGCGAACAGCTCGCCCCCGACACGTCTCCGAGTGCGCCGAAGACACGATGCGCCAGGCGATGGCCGAAGCACGGCCGCCCGGCCGTGAGTAAGCAGCGCAGCGCGCCAGTTGGGTATATCCTTCCCCAAATCGGCGGAGGGGACGCTACTTCAGCATGAGCGCCGTAAACGTCGACCGCGTATTGCCCGTCGGAGCCGTCGCCGGCCGGCGACGCAGCCGCATCCTTCAGCAGCTCTGGCGCGACCGCGTCATGCTCCTGCTGGTCCTGCCGGGTGTCGTCTACTTCCTGCTCTTCCAGTACCTGCCGCTGCTCGGCTACGTCATCGCCTTTCAGAACTACCTGCCGTTCATCCCGATTCTCGAAAACGAGTTCGTTGGCCTGGACAACTTCCGCGCCATGGTCCAAGACCGGGCCTTCTGGCAAGCGCTGATCAACACGTTCATCATCTTCGGGCTGCAGATCGTCTTCTACTTCCCAGCGCCGATCATCCTCGCGATCATGCTGCACAGCGTCATCAGCATCCGCGTGCGGCGCATTGTCCAGAGCATCGTTTACCTGCCGCACTTCATCGGTTGGGTGATCGTCGTTTCGCTGTGGCAGCAGGTGCTGGGCGGGTCGGGCATTTTCGTCCACACCCTACGCGACCTGGGCCTTCCGACAGTCAATCTGATGACCGAGCCCGGCTTTTTCAAGGTGCTGGTCACGCTCCAGATCATCTGGAAGGAAACCGGCTGGGGCACCATCATCTATCTCGCGGCACTGCTCAACATCGAGGCGGCGCTGTACGAGGCCGCGGTTATGGACGGCGCCGGCCGCTGGGCGCGACTGCGCCACATCACCCTGCCGGGCATTCTCGGCGTGACCATCTTGCTGTTGATCCTGCGCCTGGGCGCGGTGCTGAGCGTCGGCTTCGAGCAAATCCTCCTCCAGCGCAACGCGGTCGGTCCGGCGGCGGGCGAAGTGCTCGACACGTACGTGTATTTCACGGGCATCGTCGGCGGGCAGTGGGGTGTGACCGCGGCGGCGGGGTTGATCAAAGGCATCCTGGGCACACTGGTCGTGATCGGCGCCAACAAGTTCGCCCACGTCATGGGTCATGAGGGGGTGTACTCATGATCGACGCACGGACCGAGACGAGCGAGCGCCCCGCCTGGCTCGAGGAAGAGACGCGCTTCTACCAGGTCGTCAAATTCGCGACCTTTGGCGTCATCACACTGGTGGTGGTGTTTCCGTTTTTGAGTGTGCTGGCGACCAGTCTCGCGAGCGAGGCCGATGTGGTCAGCGGCGGCGGATTGGTGCTGTGGCCGCAGCACCCGACGCTCGAGGCGTATCGGACCATCTTCGCCGGTGGAGTCATCACTCGCGCGATCGTCATCAGCCTGGCGGTGACGACCGTTGGCACACTGGCCAGCCTGGCCGTCACGATCGCGATGGCCTACGGGCTGAGCCGCCGCATCTGGGGCGGACGCATCATCCTGTTCCTGGCGCTCGGAACCCTGTTGTTTACGCCAGGCATCATCCCGAACTACCTCGCCGTCAAGCAGCTCGGGCTGTTGAACAGCTACGCGGCGCTGGTGCTGCCCGTGCTGGTGAACGCATTCAATCTCATCGTGCTGCGCCAGTTCTTCATGGCGATTCCTGGAGAGCTGCTGGACAGCGCGCGTATGGACGGGGCAAACGACTGGGATCTTCTGGTTCGGATCGTGTTACCCGTATCCAAGGCCGTGGTGGCGGTGGTGGCGTTGTTTTACGCGGTGTTCTATTGGAACGAGTTTTTCCGTCCGCTGCTGTATCTGAACGACAGTTCGATGTGGCCGCTGTCGCTGGTATTGCGCCTGTACGTGGTGCAGGGTGCGCCGCTGCCGACGGCGGGCGAGGTGTTGGAGAACGCGCCGCCGCTGGAGTCGATCCAGATGGCGGTGGTGATGGTGGCGGTGATACCGATTCTGCTGGTGTACCCGTTCCTGCAGCGCTACTTCACGCGCGGGGTGCTTTCAGGCGCAATTAAAGGTTGATTGTCTTTGTGGAGCCCGAGCATGCTCGGGCTCCCAGGTTGGCGCATGCGCCAACCTGAGCCAGGCGATCATGATCGCCTGGCCACGGCGGATCATGATCCGCCGTGCGGAGCCGCTCATGAGCGGCTCCGATCCAAACTATGAAACGGCTGCAGCTACCGGCGTGTCCCACTTGGCCATCTGGGGAAAGACTTTCTTGGGGTTTGTATTCAGGATCTTGATCTTGTCTTGCTCGGACAGGAACGAGAACGAATCGATCACCGGCACCAGGTCGTCGCCGCTGCGGCCGGTGTCGGGGTTCACGTGGCGGCCTGAGCCAGGCGCCTCGCTGCCGAAGACGATGCGGTCGACACCGCGCTGCTTGATCGCGCACTCCAGGAACAACGGCGCGTACGCGCAGGTGTCGAAGAACAGATTGCGCGACAGGTCTTTCTGCGCCAGGTGCGGATCGCTGGGCAGGAAGCG
>JAFAPL010000684.1 GCA_019247135.1 Chloroflexota bacterium
CCCGCGCCAGTGGTCGATTCACGTGGTCGCGAGCCTGTCGGTCGGCACACATACCGCTCGGGTGCTCGTCCGTGACGCCGCTGGCGCAAATGGTGGCTTTACCTGGAACTTCACCGTGGGCCAGCCACAGCCCGCACCCACGCCCGAGTCGACGCCGACACCCTAGACTCATAGCCAGTGGCCAGCGTCGGCGTTCTGGGTGGTGGCGCCCTCGGGCTGGCCGCCGCGCTGCGGCTTGCACAAGCCGGTCAGCAGGTAACCGTGATCGAACGCGAACCGCAGCTTGGCGGACTGGCCGCGGGTTTCGGCGTCGGACCCAGTGCGCTCGAGAAGTTCTACCACCACATTTTTCGCACCGACACCACGATCATCGGCTTCGTCCGCGAGCTTGGACTCGCCGACAAATTACTGTGGGGTCAACCAAACACGAGCACGCTAGCAAACGGACGCGTCGTGAGTCTCGGCACGATCCCAGACCTGCTGCGATTGCCGTTACTGTCACCGCCGGATCGTCTTCGCATCCTCGCGGGCATGGCCCTCCTGAAAGCGATTCCAAATGAGCGAGTGTTCGTCGGCCAGACTGCCGCCGCCTGGATGCCGCGGCTGATGGGGCGACGGGTCTATGACGCGATGTGGGAGCCTGTCCTGCGAGGGAAGTTCGGCGCGCGCGCGAACGACATCGCGATGAGCTGGCTGTGGAGCCGGGTCCACGAGCGCTCGCTGCGTCTTGGCTACATTCGTGGCGGCTTTCAACAAATGTACGACGCGCTCGGCGACCGCGTCGCCGCGCTCGGCGGGCGTGTGCTGACCGGCACCGCGGCGACCTCGATCACCTCCGACCGCGCGATTACGGTGATGACCGATGGAGGCGAAAGCTTTCGGTTCGATCAGCTGCTGGTGACATTGCCCACGCGCCTCTTCATGCGCCTGGCGCCGAGCCTTCCGTCGGACTACGTCGCGCGGTACCAGGGCCCCGAACATTACGGCGCGCACGTGTTGATCCTGGGTCTCGATCGAACACTCATCCCCAACGTGTACTGGCTCAACATCAACGATCGGGACCTGCCGTTCCTTGCGCTCGTCGAGCACACCAATTTCCTGCCGGTGGGCGATTATGGCGGGCTCCATCTGATCTACCTGGGCAACTATCTGCCGATGGACGATCCCCGGTTCAGCCAGGCGGAGCCCGAGGTGCTCGACAGCTATGTGGTCTCCATGAGGCGGATCCGGCCCGAGTTCGACGCGAGCTGGATCAAGCAGCACTGGCTGTTCCGCGCTCCGTATGCGCAGCCGATCGTGACCACGAATTATCTCGAGCAGCTACCGCCGCACGAAACTCCGCTGCCTCGCGTGTATCTGGCCAATATGGCGCACGTGTATCCGCAGGACCGTGGTCAGAACTACAGCATGCGCCTGGGCGAGCACATGGCGCGGCTGATGATCGCGAATACGGCGGCAACCGGTGTTCGGACGTGATCGTGGCACGCGGTGGTGCGCGTCTGAATTGGCGATGCAGAGCGCCCGCGCGTCGCCGAAGTTGACCGGATTGTGTAACGTTGCGGTCGAGCGCTCGTTGTCGGGTTGAGGCGTTCGGAGACCCACGAGGCGGTCCCGGCAGCAAATCCACCCAGGTACAACCGCAGGAGGCGCACGTTCGAGAATGCCGTACCCAGAGTCTTGTCCCGAGTGCGGTGGAACGTTTCGCAACACCGGCACGCACTTCACTGCCCGCCGCAACGAAGTCGGCCGTCACGTTTTGCTGGAATTGGGATGCCAGAACTCCTCGCGGCGATTCTGGTGGAATTTTTCAACGGGCAAGCTCCACGAAACGGTGGCGTCGGCAACGGCCGTCGCCAGCCCAGCGGTCGCAAACCTGTCCACGAACGGCCACGGCGCGGTGGCCACGCTGGAGCGCCCAGGGACGGAGGCGAACGGTGCCGTGGACGCGCGTCAGCAAGTCGTCCCGCTAACCACGGCCGCCAAACCGGCCACGGACTCTGAGACGGCACAA
>JAFAPL010000793.1 GCA_019247135.1 Chloroflexota bacterium
TTTGGCCGCTGGCGCTCAACGCTGACGTTGTCCAACGATTTCGGCATCGAGCGCGCGGTCCAGCGCACACTGACCTTCTCAGGCATCAACGAGACCTGGGCGCAGGATGCGGCGCCGCAGGTCAGCATGGGTCCCATCAACGACCGCACCATCGAGCGCTTGGGCAGCAGTGATCTGGCAGTCATCGCCGTGCGCCGTCGCCTGCTCGAGGCGGCGAAGGCCCTGCGCCAGCGCGGAGTGGTGCCGGGCGAAATCTCAGACCCGGACTCGTACGCGGTGCGCGCGGATGCGCTCTTTTTACCAGCAGACCAGTCCTGGTTCGAAGCGACCAGTGAACGCCGCAAAGTGGTAGCTGGCGTAAATCCCGATTGTGCCTGAGCTGACCATGGCCTCTGAGTAGCAATTGGACAGAAACCTACGCTAAGGATTCCCGTCAAGTAGTCGGCGATAGCGCCGGCGGCGCTCTGCACGGGAGTCGGCGACGGCATAGGCTTCGGCGCCGATGCCCGGAGAATTTCTCACCGACGCCCAAGAGCAGGCGTACGGCCACTTTGTTGGACCGCCGTCCAATCAGCAACTGTTGCGCTTCTTCCACCTCGACGATGCCGACCTTGAGCGCGTCAACGTGCGACGTGGGGTACGCAATAAGCTTGGCTTCGCCCTACAGCTGACCAGCGTTCGCTTCTTAGGCACCTTCCTGGCCGAACCAACGGCGGTCCCTTCCAACGTCGTCGCGTATGTCGCGGCCCAACTCACCATCCGCGACGTCGCGTGTCTGGTGGATTACGCCGCGCGCCCCACCACGGCGTGGGAACACGCCGCAGAGATTCGTCGAGTCTATGGGTATCGCGACTTCAGTGATCCGGGTGCATCATTCCGCCTGGTGCGCTGGTTGTATCAGCGCGCGTGGCTGAGCACGGAGCCACTGAGCGTCCTGTTTGACCTGGCGACTGCGTGGCTGGTCGAACGTCAGGTGCTGCTGCCGGGCGTGACGGTCCTGGAGCGGCTGGTGACTCGGATCCGTGAGCGGGCCAATGCGCGGTTGTATCGCACGTTGGCCGCCTTGCCATCGGAGGAGCAGTGCGACCGACTCAAGAGTCTGGTCGTCGTGCCGGCTGGCACTCGTCGCTCACCGCTTGACCAAATGGGGCGGGGGCCGACGCAGCCCACAGCGGCAGGATTGGTCGAGGCTCTCCAACGTCTCCACGCCGCCCGCGAACTTGGCGTCAGCGACCTCGAGCTGTCGAGGCTGCCGCCGGGTCGGCTCAAGCTGCTGGCGCGCTCCGCCAGCACTGCCCGTGCCCAGGCCATCCAGCGCATGCCCGCTGAACGCGGCATGGCCGCACTGGTGGCGTTCGCCTGCACACTGCAAGACAGCGCACAAGATGACGTGCTGGATGTGCTGGACAGACTGCTCACCGACCTGTTGGCGCGGGTGGACCGACAAGAGCAGCGCCGGCGTCTGCGCACGATTGGTGATCTCGACATGGCTGCCTTGCTGCTGCGCAATCTCAGCCTGGTGGTTCTTGACCAGTCCACGCCCGATCACACCGTGCGCCAGGAGATTTTCGCGCGTTCGCCACGGGAGCGGATCGAGCACGCAGTCGCGACCGTCGCCGAACTGGCTCGACCACCTGAGAACAGCCAGGCACCCGAAGCGTTACTCAACCGCTACAGGATGGTCCGCCAGTTCCTGCCGTTGTTGCTGCAGACACTGACCCCACGCGCGACACAAGGCGGCCGCGCGGTACTGGCAGCCTGGGAGTTCTTGCAGCGTCTCGAGCACACGCCGACACCGACCATGCACCAGGCGCCATTGCGCATCGTCACGCCGGCCTGGTGGCGGCTGGTGGTTCGTCCAGATAAGACCGTCGACCGACGCGCGTACACCATCTGTGCGTTACAGGCGGTACACGCCGCATTCAAACGCCGCGATCTGTACGTCACGCCCAGCCAGCGGTGGGGCGATCCGCGTGCGCAGTTGCTGACCGCCGAGGCCTGGCAGGTGCAGCGCACCCAGACATGCCGCATGCTGGGCCTGTCTGAGCAACCCGCCCCGGTGCTGGAGCGTCTGGCGCAGGAGTTGGATGCTGCCTACCACCGCACGGCCGACGACTTGCCCACAAATGAGGCCGTACATATCGAGCGCGTTCATGGTCGTCACGAGCTGGTGCTGTCGGGCCTCGACAAACTTGACGAGCCGCCATCGCTCTTGGCCCTGAGGACGCTGGTCGCTCAGCGGCTGCCGCGTGTGGAGTTGCCCGAATTGCTGCTGGAGGTCCAGGCATGGACCGGCTTTGCCTCGGACTTCACTCATGTAAACGAGCACGGCGCGCGCGCCGACGATCTGTCGATTAGCGTGTGCGCCGCCCTGCTGGCCGAAGCACGCAACGTCGGTCTCGAACCACTGGTGCGCCCAGACATTCCCGCACTCACGCGCGCTCGACTGGCGTGGATCCAGCAGAACTATTTGCGGACCGATACCATCACCAACGCCAACGAGCGTCTGGTCGACGCGCACGCCGCCCTGCCGCTGACCAAAGCGTTGGGCAGCACTGAGCTGGCATCTGCCGACGGCTTGCGATTCGTCGTGCCGGTCCGCTCTGTGCATGCCGCGGCTAACCCCAAATACTTCGGCCGCGGCAAGGGTGTGACGTACATCAACTACACCTCCGCCGGCAGCATAGGCTTCTTCGGCTTCGTCGTACCCGGCACGTTGCGCGATTCGATGGTCATCCTCGACGGCCTGCTCCAACAGCACACCTCGCTGCGGCCGATGACGCTGGTAACGGACTCCGCTTCGTATTCGGACGTTGTGTTTGGCCTGTTCATGTTGCTCGGCTATCGCTTCTGCCCACGCCTGGCGGATCTTGGTGAAACGCGCTTCTATCGGATCAACCCGACCGCTGATTACGGGCCGCTGAACGGTATCGCCCGACACCGCGTCAACACCGAGCTCATCACTCGTCATTGGGATGATCTGCTGCGCGTGGCGGGCTCGCTCAAGCTCGGCGTTGTGAGCGCTCATGATCTGATGAGGACCTTCCTGGGTAGTGGCCGCAACTCCAGCCTGGCACGCGCATTAGCTGAGTATGGGCGCATTGGAAAGACGCTCCACTTGCTCGATCTGGCTGCCGATGAGCTATACCGCCGCAGCCTGCTCATTCAGGTCAACACCGGAGAACGTCGTCACGGCCTCGCGCGCACGGTGTTCCAGGGTCGCCGCGGTCAGTTGCGACAGGCGTATCGCGAGGGCCAGGAGGATCAACTCGGTGCGCTCGGGTTAGTGCTGAATGCGATCGTGGTGTGGAACACCCGCTACATGGGCCACGCGCTGGACGAGCTTCGGAATGCGGGCATGCCTATCAATCCCGAGGACGTCGAGCGACTCTCACCGCTGCTGCACCACCACATTCATCTGGACGGTCGCTACCAATTCACGCTGCCGGAACCGTTGGCGCACGGAGAGCTCAGGCCGCTGCGCGACCCCAACGATCCCGCCGAGCAGGTCTTCGATCTGCTCGCTGCCTCAGCCTGACCACCGCAGCTTGACGGGAATCCTTAGCGTAGGTTTCTGTCCAATTGCTACTCAGAGGCCAATTGCCATGCACTCGCCGACCGCAACCACGGATTCATCGCTCTGGCTCCACACCAGAATGGCTGGCGCCAGCTCGGCGATCTGTTCAGCCGTGATCCAACCGCGGCGCACGACCCGAGCGACGAACTCCGGATCATTCAAACGC
>JAFAPL010001025.1 GCA_019247135.1 Chloroflexota bacterium
ACCGCGCCAGCGGGCGGGTCCGGGTCTGGAATGTCCGGGTCGCGTCCCAAAAACGCTCCATTCGTAGACGGCGCCAAGTGTTCTTTGTTGGCTCGCACTGGCGTGCGCTGTGCTATACCACTCGCACCAGGGTAGGCAGCGCACCCGCACAGGTTGGCAAGGGCTCTGGACCAACGATCCCGCCGATCAGATCCGCTGCATACCGCGACGGTGGCCACCGAAGCCTGTACACCCGCATGTACCAGGCCGAGGTTGCTGCCGTCCAAAACCCGCGTCCTGACAAGATGAAAAGTCCAGCCGGGGAGCAGTCGTATGGAGGCATTCTTGAGGAAAATTCGTTCGCATATACGCTCGGGAGCGTCGGCTCGCTCGCGCGGGATTCTCGGGTCGCTGCTTGTGGTCGCCCTGGTCGGACTGTGCGCCGTGGCTGGTGGTGCGCGGCTCGCATTGGCGCAGCCTACGCCAACGCCAGTTGACCAGCCAGCAGACGCGAATCTTCTGACCGGCAGCGACGTCACCGCCGCGTTCCAGGCCGCGGGACTGAACGTGCAGGATGTCCGGCGCGAGCCGATCGGTGGCAGCCCCGGCTCGGCCCCCGGCTCCGAGCAGGAAGCATTCACCTTCGTCATCGATGCCGCCGCCAGCCCCCATCCGCTCACCGGGCGCGTCATGGTCTTTCCAAACGCGCAGGCGCTCAAGGCGAAAGCGGACTGGGGCCAGCGCATTGGCTCGACCTTTATCCAGCACCGCAACATCCTGGTCTGGCTGGACACCGACCTCGACGCGCAAACCGCCGCTCGGTTCCGTCAGGCAATCAACGGGATGCGCTGACGCATGCGTAGCTCATTCATTCTGCGACTGGCCACGGTGGCGATCGTGCTCTGCTCGCTGGCGCTCGCGCCCGTTTGGCCCGATCTGACGCACGGCGCTCCGGCGCCTGCCGCCTATGCAGCCAGCCCGCTGGCCTGGCAGCAGAAGGGCTTCACGATGGCGTCCTGGGCAACGAACGACCTGTCCAATGCGGGCCCCGCCCTCGATCAACTAGCTGCCACCGGCGCGAACTCGGTCACCTTCGTCGTGACCTGGTACCAGAGCACGTCGTCGTCGACCTCAATCCAGGCGACGAGCGCCACCGCTTCTGATGCATCACTCATCTCGGCCATGCAATACGCTCGCTCGCGCGGCCTGAACGTCAACCTCAAACCGCACGTCGAGCGCATGGACGGCGGCTGGCGCGCGACGATCAATCCGAGCGACATCAACGCCTGGTTCGGGCTCTCCACCGCTTACGCCACATCCGGAACGAGCTACGCCGCGATGGTGACGCACTACGCCGACCTGCTTCAGCAGTACGGGACCAGCAACAGCGTGCTGGTGATCGGAGCCGAGCTCATCACGGTCGCCACGAACACAACAACCGACCCGACCACTGGGGCGTGTATCTCGACGGGCTGGAACAGCACACCCCTCTGGTCGAACATGATCTCGACGCTGCGGAGCCACTTCTCGGGCAAGCTCACCTACAGCGCGAACTGGGGTAGCGGTTGTTGGGCAACCGAGTTCTCCAACATACCGTTCTGGAGCGCGCTCGATTTCATCGGCATCAGCGGCTACTTCCCCGTGGCCAACGCGGGTCAAACGCCGACGGTCAGCAGCATGGACGCGGCCTGGAACACCTGGATCTCCGGCACGGTCGCGCCATTCCAGCAAAAGATCGGTAAGCCGGTGATGTTCACGGAAATCGGCTATCGGAGCGCGACCGGGACAGCCGCCCAGCCGTTCGACGACTGGGATACGTGGCCGCAGGACTTCCAGCAGCAAAGCGACTGTTACGAGGCGCTGTTCGAGTCCTGGGGCAACGTGCCTTCGTTCGTGGGAGTCGCCGGATGGTTGTGGGACGTCAACGCCAGTTACCCCGCCAACACGACCACGTACCAGGTGCAGAACAAACCTGCCCAGAGTTTGATTACAAGTTGGTTCAGTGCGGCGGCTCCGGCAGCGACGCCGACGACGACCGCGACGGCGTCGGCTGGCGCGCCCTCGATCAGCATCCGCAACCCGCAAAGCAATCAGACCTACAGCGGCACGATCACCGTCCAGGCCGCCGCAGCCAACGCGTCCACGGTGGCCTATGACGTCGACGGTGGCGCTCAGGTAGCGATGACGCTCAACTCCGTGAACGGCCTGTGGCAGGCCACGTTGAACACCACGACTCTGAGCAACGGGACGCACAACGTCGACGTCGTCAACTACGGCTCCAACGGCGCCACGGCCACGGATCGGGCCTGGAACATCCAGGTTTCCAACTCCGGTGCCCCGGCGACCGCCACACCGACGGCGACGGCAACGTCAACACCGCGGACCGCCACACCCACTCCGACAGCGACGTCGTCGGCCGGGCCGCCGTCGATCAGCATTCGCAACCCGCAAAGTAATCAGACCTACAGCGGCACGATCACCGTCCAGGCCAGCGCGGCCAACGCCTCCACGGTGGCCTATGACGTCGACGGTGGCGCTCAGGTAGCGATGACGCTCAACTCCGCGAACGGCCTGTGGCAGGCCACATTGAACACCACCACCCTGAGCAACGGTGCGCACAACGTCGACGTCGTCAACCACGGCTCGAATGGCGCCACGGCGACCGACCGGGCCTGGAATATCAAGATCGCCAACTGATCCGAGCGTCTATCGCGACGGATACTTGGTGAGAACGCTCATCTGGGGCCGGTCCTGGCCGTTGACCGGCTCAACCGACAGTGGGTAGGGACCCCACCACGGACCGGCTGACCAGTAGGTGCCCGCCACGATGTTGGGGTTGTTCCAGACCACGTTCAGGAAGTTGTCGAGGACTGTCAGCCAGCGCGCGTCTCCGCCAGGCACCCCGTACTCCGTGAGCGCACCTCTGGCATTGTGCGCGGCGAGCCACCCGAGGAAAGGCTGGACACGGTCGACACCGATCGTCGGGTAGGCGCCATTGGCGTCGTAACTTGTCGCGTACCCGCCGGAGGAGTCGCTGTCGAAGTAGATGTGGGCCGAGTACAGCATGTGATTGGCGCTGTCCTGAACGGCCAGGTTCGGGTTCCCCTCGGCCCAGTGCGCGGCGGTTTGCCAACTGTACCCTGGCACCAGCACCCAGGCCGCGGTATCGGACTGGCGGACGCCATTGGTCGCGATCTGCGCGATGGCCGCCCAGCCCACGCCGCCTTCGGGCAGATCGTGCGGCTCATTCATGAGCTCATATCCATACAGGCCTGGATGGCCCCGCAAGGCCGCCGCCATCTGCTGCCAGAAGTTCGCGAGCCTGGGCGCGTCCGCGACCGTCAGGGGCGTGCCGTAATAGCGGCCGAAATTGTGCAGGTCGATGATGACCTTCTGCCCGGAAGCGGCTGCCCCGTCGAGCACCGATCGAACCCCGGCCAGGTCAGCCGGCGTGAGTGGTCCGTTCGCCTGGTGCTGCAGTCGTTCCCAGCTGATCGGCAGTCGCACCAGGCGCAGCCCGCGACTCGCGAAGTACCTATCGCGTCCGCTATCAGCAGGATAGATATAGTCGGTACCCAGCGTGCCTGGAAACGAGGCTCCGAACTCGGCCCCCGAATAGTTCGTGCCCCAGGCGGAGGTATCAGGGCTCTGACTTGGGACGGGCGTGCTCGTGGGCGTCGGGATGGGAGTCGCAGCGCCGGTAGCGTTGGTGAAGTTCACGCTCCACGCACGGTCCGTGACAGTCGCGCCGTTCAAACCGGTGTTGATCACATCGACGTTGTGGTTGCCCTCTCCGAGAGCCGCGGTGTTGAGAGCCGCCTGCCATTTGCCCGTCGTGGGGTCCAGATCCATGCCGACTCGGGCGCCGCCGTCGACGGCAAACGCGACGGTTGCCGCATTGGCTGCACTGGCGACGACCGTGATCGGTCCGCTGTACGTGTGATTACTCTGCGGATTCAGAATCGTTATGCTCGGAGGGCCTGCCGTGCTGGAAGAAGGCGTGGCGACCAGGCTCGAGGTGCCAGGAAAGCTCACCCGCCAGGCGGTATCACTGGCGCCCGAGTTTGCCGTCACCGTCACGTTTCGCAGGCCCGCCGGCACGCTGTCGAGGTTGACTGACGCGCGCCACAAGCCCGTGGCCGGGTCCATCGAGAGCGCGCCCGCTGGCCCACCATCGATGCTGAAAGTCGCACTGCTCGCGCCCGCGCTGCTCGCCTGGACGATCACTGTTGCGCCGATGAGCACCTGATCGGTAATCGGCGAAACGATCGTAATCGCTGCAATAGCGGACGCTGGACGTGCATCCAGCCATGGAAGGAGTAAACACGCTACCAGTACGAAGGCAGCAGCGGCGCTCGGCCGAACTGAGTGCAGCGCTGCTCTGGGGCTAAAGAGCGCGCGAACAGTGGACATGCTGCTTGAACTTTCTCCAGTCTCGGATGTCGAATCGTCCGAAGTCGCGTGTCCCCGTCGCCGGGCGTCCGGCCCGAAACGCACGAGTACGGCAACGCGATGCTCGGCTAGCGCGCTAATCAGGCGTCGCGTGCGCCCGCCATGATAACCGCCGAGGGGCTGAGCTCTACAAGTTCCCACTCAATACCAGCGCTCCGGAGCCCAGCGGGCGGCGATGGCGAGCGGGAACGGCATGTGCAATCACCCGGGTCGGAGGCGATCATGCGGTCTGCACGATCTGAACACATCCTGCTCGCGGCTCTCCTTCTGGTACCGCTGGTAATGGCGTTTCTTGGCTGGCCAGCGTTCATGCGCTGGGCCGCCGGGCCCTCACCAGAGGCAACACCCGCTGCCGCGGGCGCCGCGGCAACATCGACGGCGGTCGTTGGCGCACCCACGAGCCGTCCCACACAGGGCGTGCCGCCGACAGTCAACAGCCGGCCAACGGCTGTACCCACCGTGCGCGTCACGGCGACCCCCGTCCCAGTCGCGGCGACGCAGGCTACCGCGGGCGCCGACGATCCGAGCGCCGCCGTCCAGGACTTCTATGCGCGTGTGGCTGCCCACGACTTTGACGATGCTGCAGCTTTGTGGAGTCCCCGCATGCGGGCAGCGTTCCCGCCGGCGCAGAACATCGACCAGCGCTTCAGCGGAACCCGTTCGGTCACCGTGCGGCGCGCCGACGTGGTCTCACAAACGGGCGATCGCGCCGCGGTTGCCGTTCAACTCGACGAAGCCGCCGCCGACGGCCAGCATCACTGGTCAGGCACCTGGCAGGTGGTGCGCGGACCCGACGGCTGGCTGCTCGACCAGCCGCAACTCCAGGGCGGCTAGACCGCGTACGCCTCGGCTGATTTAGGCTGGTGCTATGGCAGCCGAATCAAATCGCGACCGACCACTCGGCGAAACGAGCGGAAGCGGGCAGCGGCCAGCTCGACGGGTAGTCGCCAGCTCGCTCGATTTCGACCTGGAAAACGAATTGGCTTCGCTCAAACAAGAGCCGAGCTGGTCGCGCGGCGATCGCAACGCGAGGACGCTCGTAGAAGAACCCCGGTTTCGGATCACGCTTACCGTCCTGAAGGCTGGAACCCACCTTCGCGAGCATCGCGCCGATGGGTGGGTCAGCATCCACACCACGCGCGGGCATCTACGAGTCCGCCTGTCGGACCGACAGGTGGACCTGCCGGCCGGTCACATGGTCGTTCTAGAGCCAGGCGTGCCGCACGGTCTCGAAGCTGTCGACGGCGAGAGTGCGTTTCTTCTGACCCTGGCGAGGCATGAGGCGTGACAGATCGGCCCTGACGGAGCGCGGAGACATCCGCGAGGTCGTCGAGCACGAGCTCCAATCCCAGGCGGCGGGGCTCCTCGAGCGGCTCATCTTTCTCAGCGACGGCGTCTTCGGCATCGCCATGACGCTGCTCGTGGTGGAGTTGACCGTGCCAGAGGTCACTTCGGGCGTCACGACAGACCTCGCCGAGCGACTATGGGCGCTTGGGCCGAAGTACCTGAGCTACGCCGTCAGCTTCCTCGTGATTGCTTCGTACTGGAGAAGCCACCAGCGCATCTTCAGCTACATCATCCGAGCTGACAATCGACTGGCGTGGTTGAACGTACTGCTGTTGATGTGTATCGCCTTCCAGCCGTTTCCCACGAGCGTGCTGGGAAGCTACGACACAGCCACCTCAGTGACCTTGTACGCCGGGACCCTCTCCGTTACGGGCGTGATCGTGTTGTTGCTATGGGTGTATGCCACCCGCGGCCACCGCCTCGTCAGCCCGAACCTGAACCATCGCCTGATCGAGCACCACACCTGGCGTGCCGCGAGCGCGCCACTCGTGTTCCTGGCGTCGATCGGCATCGCTCAGGTGAACCCGACAGCCGCGGAATTGTCCTGGCTTTCCATAGCCGTGCTGATGCTCGTTCTGCGCTGGCTCTACCGCGACACGCCTGAGTACTCGGGTTAGCTGGATTTGAATGCGTCGCTGAACTCGCGGGTCAGCCGCAAGTACTGATCGCCGTACTGCGCGCTCGGCTCGATCTGCGTCGCCTCCATCCACTCGTTGAAGGTGCTGACGACGACGGCCCAGGCGGGCCGCGCGGCTATCGCGCCCTCCCAGGTCGCCTGGTAGTACGCACCGTCGGCACGGTCCTGGACGCACGTCGGAGCACGCACCAGCGAGTCATCGCAGCCGGGCGACACCGGTGGAACGTACAGCTTGTCTGGCCCATTCGCACGCGCCTGCGCTGCCCAATTCACGAGTTGGCCACCCGGACTTCGCGACCACGCGATCGCATACGGGCTGACGCCGTCCCATACGTCGTCGTGGAGGATGTTGAACTTGTCGCCGTCCGCGAGCCACAGCACGTTGTGATCCGGGTCGATCGATGCGCGCAAGGTCCGCCACAAGTCTGGGCCGGCCAGACCAGCTTGCCAGAAGAACAGGACTGGATGGCCCTGGTAGCGGACCATGGCTGGATCATCGATGTACTGATAAAAAGCGCGCAGCTCCGATTCGCCTCCGCTGAGCTGGAGCGTCACGCTGAACCCCATCGTTCGGGCGAGTGGCAGCAACACGGCCAGATCACTTGCGCGGTTGACGATGAACCCGTCGATTCCAGCCAGTTGCGCCTCCTGGATGTGCTGGCGCACCAGGTCCGGATTGTCACCGATCTGACGTAGGCCGCCGGGGAACTGCTGCACGGGCGTGTAGCGCGCCCATGATCTTCTCGGGCTCCCACCAGGCGTAGTAATACGCCAGGACCACGTGACCGCTGTCCACGGCCTGGGCCACTGCCGATCGCCCGGTGCCATACGTGAACAGCGTCAACGACAGGGCGATAGTCATCCCAAGAACGAACCCGACGACGCGCGTCCTGACAGCACGGGCCATTGGAACCCCCCTCTTGTACCTCAAACGCTGCCACTCGGTTTGATTGGCGCATGTGAGGTAAGTGGAGTGCCGCATGCCTTCTGGTCAGTCCGACCACACCGTGCTTGCTGGCGGTATAGCCGATGCTATTCGGCAAACCGACAAGTCCGGCAGCCGACGCAGTGTTCAC
>JAFAPL010001099.1 GCA_019247135.1 Chloroflexota bacterium
CAGGCCCTGACGATGCTCGGCGTCCAGATGCGGCGTCCGACGATCTTTGAGCTGGAAGGGCCGCTGCGCGATCTGGACGTCCCGACGTTGATCGTCATCGGCGATGAAGACGAGCCCTGCATCGAGCCAGCCGTCTTCCTCAAGCGGCACATTCGTAGTTCCGGCCTGTTCGTGCTTTCGCAGAGCGGGCACGCGGTGAACCTGGAGGAGCCTGCGCTCTTTAATGGGGTGGTGCAGGAGTTCTTTCGCCTCGTCGAAAACGACCGCTGGGCGACGCGAGCAGCAGTCAGCACGAGCTTGCTGCCGTGAGCAGGTCTCAGGAGAAGCAACTGGTGCTCGACTGGCACGCCGCGCTGAACGCCGGCGACATCGCGCGGTTGCTGTCGCTGTGTGCCGACGACGTGGAAGTCGGCGGCCCGCGCGGTATCAGTCGCGGCCGGAACATTCTTGAAGACTGGGTTGCCCGCGCGAACATACGGCTCCGGCCTGGCCGCATCGAGCAGTACGGAACGAGCGTTATCGTCGAGCAACGCGCCGCATGGTCCGATGGCGAGCCTCAGCCCGTCGGTTCCGTGTTCGAGGTGCGGGACGGAGTCGTCGCGCGTGTGATCCGCTACCCAGATTTCAAGAGTGCGCTCGAGGCTGTGCATGCCTGAATACCGCGTTCGCATCACCGCGGGCGGGGTGTCCAGGACCGCCATTCTGTCGGCCAACCGCACCGCTCGCGCTGTGTGGAACGAACTGCCGATCGAGGGTCGCGCCAATCGCTGGGGCGACGAGATCTACTTCTCAATCCCCGTCGACATGGCGGAGGACGACAGTCAGGAGGAAGTTGCCGTTGGCGACATCGCGTACTGGCCGCCGGGCAGCGCGCTATGCATCTTCTGGGGCCCTACTCCGGCGAGCCACGCTGAAGAGCCGCGCGCGGCCAGTCCGGTCAACGTCTTTGGCCATATCGCCGAAGACGCGACAGAGTTTTCCTCCGTCAAGTCAGGCGAGCGAGTGCGCGTCGAACGCATCGACTAGAGAAGCTGCATCAGTGCAGACGAGATCGGACTGACGGTGGACCTGGCGACTTCAACGCGGGCGCTTTCGCGGCGCTCGCGGATGCTGCCGGTGGCACGCGAGCCCGGGTTCGCCTGGCGGGCCGCACGTCCGCGTCTGGTGGCCGTGGCCATCTACGCCATCGCGATGGCCTACGTGGAGTCCGCCGCGGTGCTGTATCTGCGGACGATCTATGGCGGCATCGATCCTGTCGGGCCGCGAAGCACGCCGTTCAATCCAATTCCGGACTTCGTGTGGATCGAGATCGGACGCGAGGGCGCCACCATGATCATGCTGGGCTGTGTCGGCTTCCTGGCGGGCCGTGGCGTGGCGGGGCGGATCGGCATGTTCGCGATGGCGATGGGCGTGTGGGATATTTCTTATTACGTCTTCTTGTGGCTGTTCTCTGGGTGGCCGCCGACACTGCTCGCGCCTGACGTGCTGTTCCTCATTCCGCTGCCCTGGTGGGGACCAGTGCTCGCCCCGGTGATGTCCGCCGCGGTCATGGTGATCGTGGGCGCGGTTGCTCTGGCCCGCGACCTGGGCGACGGCGTTCCGCCGATGACGCGCGCGAGCCGGGCGGGGCTGGTGGTTGGCGTGCTGATGTGCCTGTACGCGTTCATGGCCGAAGCCTTGCATCGCTTCATCGAGGCGGGGTTCGAGGCCGCCTACTACGTGCGCGGGGGTGCGTTCGACTGGCCGATCTTCTGCATCGGGCTGGTGGTGTGTGCGCTCGCCGCATGGGGCTGGCTCGGGCGCGCGACGCCGTGCCGCTCGTACCCGTGGCGCGGGTACACTCGCCGGCACACATGCCGCAGCCGCTTCGATTCGGCATCGTGACCGACCAGAACCAGCCGTGGCCAGTGGTGCTCGAACGCTGGCAATTGTTTGAGTCCCTCGGTTACGACAGCGCGTGGGACTGCGACCACCTGATCCAGCCGAGTCGGCCTACCGGGCCGTATTACGAGGCATGGACGCTGCTCGCGGCTCTCGCGGTACGGACCGAGCGCATTCGTGTCGGGGTGCTGGTCAGCTGCAACACGTTCCGCCAACCCGCGCTGCTGGCCAAAGAAGCCATGACGTTGGACCACCTGTCCAACGGTCGGCTCGACCTTGGGCTCGGTGCGGGCTGGTACGAGCCCGAGCATCGCATGTTCGGCCTGGACTTTCCCGAGCCGAAAGAGCTGGTTGGCCGGTTCGAGGAAGCGGTGCACATGGTCGACTCGCTCCTTCGCAACGACACCACCACGTACACGGGCGCCTACTACCAGCTGGCCGAGGCGCCGATGCGTCCTCAGCCGATTCAAAAGCCGCGGCCCCCGTTCGTGCTGGGCGCGCACCGGTCCAGGATGCTGCGGATCGTGGCTGAGTTTGCCGACACCTGGAATTCCTTCGGCACGGTAGAAGAAATGCGGGAGCGCAACTCCATCCTGGACGAGCACTGCGCGGCGATCGGGCGCGACCCGTCCGAAATCGTGCGCTCGTTATACGGATGGGCCACGATGATGCCGGCCGACCCGTGGGCATCGCTGGATGCCTTCGAAGACATGGTTGGCCGATATTCCGAGGCAGGTGTGAACGAGTTTTTGATCGATCAGCCGCGCGACGAGCAGCTTCCGATGCTCGAGCGCGTGGCCAGCGAGCTGCTCCCCCGACTCCGCGGCGCGACTGGTAGCGCAACGCTGCGCGCCTGAGTCGGGGCGCCGAGCAAGGTCCGATGTTCGTGAGTCCGTCGGCGGTGGAGGCGCCGTCGCACGCCAGCACCGAGGCACTGCGCGTGTACCGGTGGCTCGTCGTCTCTCGTGAGCTGGACGCGGCATTGTGTGCGGCCAACCCACGCTGGTTTCCCATCGAGGGCGAGGAGGCCACGGTCGTTGGCAGCTTCATCGACCTCCGACCCGACGACGCGGCGGCGCCCCACTATCGCGATCCGTTCGTGGTCTACCTCATGCGCGGCGCCGAGATGTGGCGCCTGGCGGCGCAAGTGCTGGGCAAAGCGGCCGGCTACAACAAGGGTCGGTCTGTCCCGTTCAACGGCCCCGTCGAGCTCGGAATTGTGCCCTGGGTGGCAGGCGACCTCGGCACGACGCTTGGCACCGCAACCGGCGCAGCGCTGGGTTTTCAGCAGGAGGGTTCGGATCGCGTGTGCGTGTGCACGTTTGGCGACGGCACGGCCAATCGGGGCGATACCCATGAGGCGATGAACCTGGCCGCCGCCTGGCGCTTGCCGATCGTGTACGTATGCCAGAACAACGGCTGGGCGATTTCTCAGCCGGCGCCGAGCTATTTGCCAGCAGGCGTGGCCGCGCGGGCGGCCGGTTACGGCATGCCCGGCGCGTGTGTGGATGGCAATGATGTCGACGCCGTGCGTGCAGAGGTTGGCACGGCCGTGGCGCGAGCGCGGGATGGTGGCGGCCCGAGCCTGATCGAGGCGCGCACGTGGCGCTGGCGCGGACACTGGGCAGCAGATGCGCAGTCCTACCGTGACCACTGCGCTGAGGAGTTGGCCGAAGACCCGCTGGACCTGTACGCGTACCGCCTGCTCGTACGCGGCGCCTGCTCAGCGCAGGAGCTGCAGCGGGTGCACGACGAGGTCGGCCGCGAAGTGGCGGCTGCACTGGAGCGGGCGGTTGCCGAGCCAAACGCCGGACCAGGCGAACTGGGCTTCGAGGATGTGTTCGCGCCATGACCGCACCTTTTGTGGAGGCCACAACCGCACAGCGCATGACCCCGACCGAGGCCGTGCTGGATGCGATCGCCCTGGAGATGCGCCGCGATGAGCGGGTGTTCTACATCGGCCAGGACGTCGGCACGATGGGCGGCTCGATGCAGGGGACGGTTGGGCTGCACACGGAATTCGGCCCGCGACGGATCCGCGAGGCGCCTATTTCAGAATCGGCCATGGTCGGAGCCGCGATCGGAGCCGCGCTGTTCGGGCAGCGCCCGATCGTGGAGATCAGCTTCGGCGAGTTCATCCCAGCCGCGATGAGCCAGCTGATCAACCAGGCACCGAACCTGCGATACATGACGGGTGGCGCCGCACGTGTACCGGTGGTCATTCGCACCCGCGTGGGTGATGGACCGTACGGAGGACACCCGCAGGATTACTCCGCCTGGTTCGGGCATGTGCCAGGACTGAAAGTGGTGATGCCGAGCCGCCCCGAAGACGCTCATGGACTGATGCTCAGTGCAATTCGCGACGACAACCCGGTCCTGTTTTTCGAGCCCATGTCGCTCGCACACGCGGCGCGTGAGCCGGTGACCAGCGGCGTTGCCACGCCGATCGGCCAGGCGCGCGTGGCGCGACCCGGTCAAGACGTAACGCTGGTCGCGATCGGCTCGATGGTGCCGCCCGCCGAGCGCGCAGCAGAGCAGGCCGCCGCCGCGGGCGTGGACGTCGAGGTGATCGACCTGCGCTCCATTCAGCCGCTGGACATCGAGCCGGTACTGGCGTCGGTCGAGCGCACGGGACGGCTGGTCACTGCGCACGAGGCGTGGGTAACAGGCGGCGTGGGTGCTGAGGTTGTCGCAGCTGTGGCAGAGAAGGCCTGCCTGCGCGCGCCCGTCGCGCGTATCGGTGCGCTGGGAGTGCCGATCCCAAGTGGCCACGTACGTCCGCACGCGCTCCCGAACGCGGTACGGATCGAAGCTGCTATTCGTCGGGTCGCAGGCATCGGCTGATGGAGAAGGCCGCCGCCGAGCTGGCGGCGCGTGTGGCCCAGGCGTTGATCGCCGCTGGCTACGACCCGCAAGAAGTCGCGGTGCGAGTGGAGCGGGGCAAATCAGGCCAACTCGAGCTGCGACTGCGTGCCGAGGTGCCCGGATTGAAGGAAGACGAGCTGGTGGGGCTGTTCGCGGGGCTTCTCGCGTCGGGGGAGCAGGCCCAAGCCGCACCACCCGAGCGGCAGCCGCCGCGGCGCGGGTGGCCGGCCGCCCGGTTCAGACGCCCTCAGCAAACGCGGCCAGGCTCAGCGCCCGGCTAGCGGCAAGCGGACTTGCCGCCGAAGTTCAGGAAACCGTCAGGCTCATCGCCGGGGTGTGCCTGGCCGGAAGGTGGTACCGTTGCCGGCCGGAGGCGTTCCCGTGCACGTCGAGCGAGTAGCGAATCTGGGCACACGCGACGACGTGCGGGAGCTGCGCCGACTGGTCGCCCGATTGCGGCTGCGGTTCGGAGTGGAGCGGATGCTGGTGTTCGGTATCCGTGGAGTGATGGCGGCCGCCGTCGTGCTGATCCTGATCTCCGCGCTGGCGTGGATCGGCATCGAAGTTAGCCCGGGCTTAGCGGCGCTCCCGCTAGGCGTCGCCACGCTGGCCGCGGTCGCGAGTTGGCCGTCGCACAACCAGGCGGCTCGTCAGGCTGACCAGCGGCTTGGACTGGCCGAGCGGCTGGCGACGGCGGTCGAGATCGCCGGGACAGGACGGCGGAGCGGTCGCTTCGATGGCTTGCAGGTGCAGGATGCAGTCGCCACTGCGCGCACAGCGCCACGAGGGTGGCTCCTCGTTGACGGCAGTCTGGGACGGGAGCTCGCGCTCGCGGCGGTGCTCGTCGCAGTGGCCCTCGGGGTTCGGCTGCTGCTCGTAGAGCTGCCCCGGCCGAGTCTGGGCAGCCCCGCCGGTGACGATGCCGCGGTCGCCGGGACTGCCGCCGCGAATGCCGATGCGGCCGTGCCGCCGCAGGCGCTCGATGTCGTGACGCCGCAACCGGCGACCACCGACCGCGCCCAGCAGGCGGCGCCCGATCCGAGTCTCGCCGCGCGGGTGCAGCAGGCACAGGCCGAGCAGGACGCCATGGATCGACTGTCCAACGCGTTGGGGCAGATTTCGGCCGGCCAGGCGGCGGCGGATGCGATCCAACGCGGCGATTACGCGGCCGCCAGCAAGGATCTGGCGAATCTGGGGGAGCAGGCAGACCAGCTGACCGAGGCGGCAAAGCAGCAGCTCGCGAATGCGTTGAATTCCGCCGCGAACGGCACGACGTCCGACCGTCAACTTGCGGAGCGTGAGCGACAGGCCGGGCAGGCGCTGACCAAGGGCGCCTACGCGGGTCAGCAACAGGCCCTGCAGCAGCTCGGGCAGCAATTGGAACGAAGTGCGGCGCAGACCATGCCCGCGGACCAACTGGCGCGCGGCGTCGGGCAGCTGCAGCAGCAGGGCGGGACTTCGGGCAAGACGCAATCCGGCTCGTCGGGGCGGTCCGCCGGCAGCCAGGGCGCGGGGCAATCGCAGCGCGGGCCTGGGTCCCAGGCTGGCGCGGGGTCGGGCAGTGGTGACGCCGGTGCCAGCGGCCAGGGCGGCGGAGGCAGCGGTGACGGGCAGCAAGGTGGTCCCGGCAGCGGAACCGGTCCTGGCGGTGATCCGGTGGGAGACCCCAATCCGCGACTCGACACGGCCGGCCAGCGGGTGCAAGTGCCGACGAAGCTATCCCAGGGCCTGGCGGTGCGACCGCCGGATGCGACCGATCAAACGCAGGCGCAGCCGGCGGACGGCGCCGGCAGCGTGTCGGAGGCGGTGGGATCGCAGCAGACGGGGCAAGTGACGCCCGAGCAGAACCTGGTCCCCGGCCAGCAGCGGCCGGTGGTGCGCGGGTATTTCAGATGACGCTGTCGCGAAGGGCCGACGATGGAGGACGTGACATGCCGCTGACCGGAGACATGCGCGGCGCGGACGT
>JAFAPL010000643.1 GCA_019247135.1 Chloroflexota bacterium
CGTAGGGCGGCACTTGCAGCGCAATGCCTTGGTGCAGCAGGCCGCCCGTCCGCCTGTCGAGCTCACCGCGACTTACCTCCAGCAACGCGATCCCGCGAGACCCGGCTATTCGGACAGCTTCCGTGATCCGCTCGTCTGGTTCGAGACCGGTTGCCAAGTACAGCGCACTGCCTGGGACCTTGGCGCGCAGCGCTTCGACTACCGGGTTGCGGCCGACCAGCAGCTCGGCCGCCTCCGCGGCGCGATCGCGGCGCCTGCCGCGCTCCGGCTCGCGAGGGGTCCGTGCCGCCGCGTGACGGGCGGCCGGATGCCCCGTGCGATCCTCAGCCCGAGGTGTCGGACCCCGGCCACGCAACGCCTCGCGTCCCTGGCCGCCCGAACCGACCGACGGTCCTTTCTTGGACCTGCGTACGGCCCCATGCCGGCGGGAATTGCCCGCCATCGTCATCTGCCCTTCACGGTCCAACGAGGTCCGCTCGGTGTGTCCTCGACGACCACGCCAGCCGCCGCAAGCTGTTCCCGGATCGCATCGCTCGTCGCAAAGTCACGGCGCGCCCGAGCCGCTTCACGCTGATCGAGGGCAACGCGGACTAGGTCGTCGACAGTCGCGGCAAGTTCGGAGGCATCCTGGTCGGCCCACTGTCGCGGATTGATGCCGAGCACCGAGGTCATCGCGAGCACATCGCCGAGCGCCTGCTCCACTCGTGCCTTGTCGCCGGATGCGAGCGCGCCATTGCCTTCGCGCACAGTGGAATGGACGACTGCCAAGGCCGCTGGCACGCCAAGATCGTCATTCATCGCTTCGACGAAGGCGGCCGGCAGCTCGGCGGGCTCCACGACGTCGGCGACCTCGTTCGCGTGCTGCACGAAGCTTTCGATGCCGCGGAACGCCCGCGCCGCCTCGTCCAACGACGTCGGCGTGAATTCGACGCTGCTGCGGTAGTGCGCCGCACCCAGGTAATAGCGCAGGTCGACCGGGCGCCATTGCCGGACGGTTTCCGCGACGGTCAAGAAATTGTCGAGAGACTTCGACATCTTCGCGCCGCCCAGCGTCACCAGCCCGTTGTGCATCCAGTAGCGGGCGAAGCCGTCGCCGGCCGCCTGCGACTGGGCCACCTCGTTCTCATGGTGCGGAAAGACCAGGTCGAGTCCGCCGCCGTGGATGTCGAACGTCGGCCCCAAGTACTTCGCGGCCATAGCCGAGCACTCGAGGTGCCATCCGGGGCGACCGATCCCCCACGGCGTTGGCCAATACGGTTCACCAGGCTTAGCGGCCTTCCAGAGCGCGAAGTCGCGAGGGTCGCGCTTGCGGTTATCACCGATGCTGTCGGCGGACGGTTGCATCTCGTCGATCCGCTGACCTGATAGGGCGCCGTAGTGCGGGTAGGACTGCACGTCGAAGTACACGTCACCGCGGGCGGCATAGGCATGCCCCCCGTCGATCAGGCGCCGCATCAACTCGACCATCTCCGGAATATGTCCAGTGGCGCGCGGCTCGTACGTCACCGGCTCGCAGCCGAGGAGCGCGTACGCCTCGGCTGTCGCCCGCTCGTTCTCGTACGCCCACGCCCACCAGGGCACTCCGGCCGCCGCGGACTTCGCCACGATCTTGTCGTCGATGTCCGTGACGTTCCGAACGAACGTGACGGCATACCGCCGGGTCCGCAACCAGCGCGCGAGAATGTCGAACGCGACCGCCGAGCGCAAATGGCCGATGTGCGGCGGACCCTGAACGGTGAGTCCGCACAAGTAGATCGACGCCTGTCCCGGCTCGAGCGGTTCGAATGGCCGCGTCGATCGGGTCGCCGTGTCGTAGAGGCGGAGACTCACCGCGCCATCGTAGGCGTGATGCCATCGTCATCCGCGCTCCGACAGGTTTAGGCGTAAGTCATCGGCCACGGGCAAGCTCGGTAGCGTCCAGATCGTGGAAGGTATTCGACTGCATCCCGAGTCGGTTGCTGTGGCGAGCGGACGGCCGGAACGCCGCAGCCATGCGCCGCTCAATCCGCCGATCGTTTTGTCCGCAATGTTTCACCATGGCTCCGGCGATAACCCCTACCTGCGCGATTCCGGCAGCGAGACCACGCAGGCGTTCGAGACCGCGATCGGCGCGCTGGAAGGCGGCACGGCGCTCGCCTACAGCTCCGGCATGGCCGCAATTAATGCGGTGCTCGACGACTTACCAACGGGAAGTGTCGTCGTCGCACCTGTTGCCTGCTACAACGGCGCTTCGCTGGCGTTCGACGCGCAGGAGCGGCTCGGCCGGCTCGTGGTTCGTCGGGTGGACGTCACGGCGACCGAGGACGTCATCGCTGCTCTGCCTGGCGCCGCTTTGCTGTGGCTCGAATCACCGACGAACCCACTCATGGGAATCGTGGACACGCCGGTGGTCACGGCAGCGGCCCATGCCGCGAGCACGGTGGTGTGTCTCGACTCGACGTTCACGACACCGCTGCTGTTTCGGCCGCTCGAACACG
>JAFAPL010000748.1 GCA_019247135.1 Chloroflexota bacterium
ATTCATTTTCAAGGATTCCGTTATCTGGATACCACGCTTGCGGCCTACGTCGGTGAGGACGTCACCATCCGCTATGACCCGCGCGACATGGCTGAAGTGCGGGTCTTCTTCAATGACCAATTCTTGTGTCGCGCGATCAATCCCGAACTGGCTGGCGAGACGATCGCCCTCAAGGACATTATTCGGGCGCGCAACCAACACCGCCGCCAACTTCGTACGACGCTGGCTGATCGAGAGGCGACCATCGAAGCACTCCTCGCCTTGCGACGCGGCTCGGAGTTGGTGGCCACAGAGCCGTTGCTGCCGGATTCCGAGACGTCTTCCCAGATGTCAGTCCCAGCACGACCGCGCTTGAAGCGGTTCTTCAACGACGAGTGACGGACGAAGCTGCGGCATCGGCGGCGGACCAGTTCATCATCACCAGAGAGCATCGGTCGCTTTGTCGAGTTCTGCGAGAGTTGTCGGCAGGCCCGCTACATCGGGCTGTGCTACGGCGTGCCTGGGGTGGGCAAGACGATGTCGGCACGCGAGTATGCCCACTGGAACGAGTTGGAGTCAGTCCTGGGTCCTGCTCCGTATCGACGCGGGGGTCCGCCGCCGCGAGACAGCGGCCCGTGGCAGACGGTGCTGTACACGCCAGGCGTCGTCAACACGCCACGTACGGTTCAACGGGACGTCGATCACCTGTGGGGACGCGTCTTCAGCCTGGCCGCCGGCTCCTCCTGGTACGCAGACCGAGATGTCAATCCCGATCCGCGTCCGCCAGACCTGGTCATCGTTGACGAGGCGGATCGCCTGAAGACCGCCAGTCTCGAGCAACTGCGGGATCTGTACGACCGACGCAACATCGGACTGGTTCTGATTGGCATGCCGGGCTTGCAGAAGCGACTGGCCCGCTATGCACAGTTCTCCTCACGTGTTGGATTCGTCCACCAGTACCAGCCCTTGAGCGGCCGCGAATTGCAGCAGGTCATCGAACACGAGTGTGTCCAGCTGCGACTACAGCCACCGCTGACGCACAACACGGATGCCGCGGTCGTCAACGCCATCGCTCGCGTAACTGGCGGGAACTTTCGTCTGGTGGATCGACTGTTTGTCGAAATTCAGCGTGTCATGGCCGCGAACAATCTGTCGACGCTGACCACCGAGGTCGTCGCCTTCGTTCGCGAAAGCCTCGCGGTCGGGACAACCTGAACCTCAGCCGACACCCTGCAATCGCCGCCACAAATCGATCAAGAAGCCCGCCAAAGATCGATCAAAGTTACAACTTTGGCCGGTAAGTACGGCTCGTCGGCGTCAAAGGCGGCCCGCAAATACGAAGCGAGTGTCGAGACTCCCAACGGGCCGCGCAGATGCTTTCAGGTCAGTGTGGAGTGCGCCGATGAACTCACGACGACCACGCTCGCGCGGAAGGGTGGTACGTGGCCGCCGTCGCCAGGAGCGGCGGCCAGCAACCAACCCCGCCTTCCACCAGGCAATCATGGACATCGTCGACAACCGGTTGTGTGACACACGCCGCCGGAAACCCGCCGAACTCGAGCGGCTGGTGGCCGGGGCACACGCTGGACGACGCCCGTCGGCTCATCCGATGCCTCGTCTCAACGGAGATCTCCGATGTCCTCCCACTGCCACAGGTCGGGCAACATCTGCTGGCCCAAACTGCAGCTGGTGCAGCAGCAGATCGCGGCCAGCGAGACGCGAGCGTGTTCGGCCGTGCGCCGCATGGCGCACGCCGAACACGGCTTCGGCGAAGAGCTTCGAAGCTTATCGCCAATCACCCACCGGTGAGCGATACTCCGCCTTCACCTATCGCTCTGACTGCGGCGGCGGTGGCACTGGCTGCAGGTGTCGGGCAGAGGTTCACGCAGGCCCCGGCACCGCAGCATTGAGTGATGCACACCTGCCCTGCAGCGCATTGCGCGGTGCTGGAGCACGGTTTACCGCAGGATTGGGCGTCGTTCACACACGCCGCTACGCCCTCGGTGGTCGGGAGGCAATCGCAGCGCGCCGGACCACTGCCACACTGAACGTGTGTGCAAACGCCGGGCGGATTCGGACAGATTTGACCTGGTTCGCATCGGCAGGTGGTCGGATTCAGGATCAGCCCGCCGGTGCAGTTGCTGACGCAGGTCCCCTTGCACAACTGGGTGCCGGTCGGGCAGGCGCAGGTACAGGTGGTGGGATCGAGCACCTCACCGTCCGGGCAGGTCGGCACACACTTGCCCTGGCACAGCACGAAGCCAGCGTTGCAGACGAAGCCGCACTTGCCGTTGGTGCAAACCGCGCTCGCGTTGGCCGGCGCCTTGCAGGCGTTTCCGCAGGTGCCGCAGTTCGTAACATCCGACTGCAGGTTGACACAGGTGGCGTTGCCACAGCAGGTGGGCGACGCCACCGTGCAGCAAGTGACACTGCTCGTGCCCACGCCACACACATCGGGGTGACCCGCCGTGGCGGCGGGGCCGCAGGTGTAGCACAGGCCCTGCTGCTGTGCGGCATCGCTCTTGCACTCGCCGCGTCCTGGGCCAGGCGGCTCGACGTCGTCGCAGAAGTGGGCACAGTCGGCGTTGCCGTCAGCCAGGACCGGCCGTGGTGGGGCAGCCACCAGGGTGCCCAGCACAGCGCCCCCAATCGCCCTGAGCACGCCGCGCCGCGAGGCACCCGCCGCCACGGTGCGGGCTAGGTCATCAAATGGATGGTCGCTCATGGCCGCCTCCTGCTTCGCGGGCGGGCGTGTCGCCCAGTCGGGCCTCCCGCCATATCACCGCCCACGCTAGCAGCCGGGCGGCCTGGCGAGCCTCACGAGAACTAGCTACTTCTGAGGCGCGGGGCTAGCTATCTTTGCGCCGGTCGCCGGAGCTATCTACGGCAATAGAGAGAACTATCTACGACTCCACCTGCTTGCGGGGCAGGGAGCTCTGGTCGTCCGCGGCCTGGGTGGCCACCCAGGCCGCAATCTGCGTCCGCGAGGTCAGGCCCAGCTTGGTCAGCAGGTTGCGCACGTGGGCGTGCACCGTATGGTCCGAGAGCACCAGGGCCGCGGCCATCTCACGGTCCTTCAAGCCCTGCCCGATCAGGGCCGCGATCTGCTGCTCGCGGGCGGTGAGCGGCTGCGCCCCCTGCCGCCGCCCCGAGCGACCCGTCCGAGCAGGCCGGGGGTCGTCGAGCGTGGCCGGGGCCGCCGGCGGGTGCTCCCAGCCACAGATACCCTGCCAGACACCCTGGCCATCCCTGCCCACTGTGGGCGTGGGCAGGTCCGGATAGGCGCACGTGCCATTGACATCCGCTGGCCCGGTCACGGCACCCGGCGCGGGTTGTGCCGGCGGCCCGGCCTGGGCGCGCGGCTCAGCGCATGCGTCCTGACGGAGCGTGCGGGCCAGCGTCCGCGTCAGCCGATCGAACCGTTGCGGGTCCATGGGCGTACCCCCGCTCAGGCGCGCGGTGCGGGCACGGTGTGGGCCTGGCCATTGGGCGGGCTCGGCGCGCCGCCCAGCAACGGCCAGACGCCGGGTGCGCCTACACCCACCGCTGATGCAATCCGACCCTCGGCATCGACCAGCAGCGCCGAGGGGGTGCCGTTGACCCCGAAGCGCAGCCCCACGCTGAAGTTCGGGTCCAACAGCACCGGTGACTTGATGCCCTGCGCCCGGTTGGCCTCGGCCGTGCCGGTCGAGATCACCAGCAGTTTCGGTGCGCGAGGGGGTGGGCTGGCCTCACACAGCTTGAGATCGGGAAGCATCTGCTGGCAGAAGCCGCAGCCCGGGTTCCAAAACAGCACCAGCATCCGCTGTCCATGGAACTGCGCTAGGTCCACGGTCTTACCGTCCAGGCCGGGCAGCTGCAGCGCCGGCGCCGGCGTGCCCACCTCTGCCCCAGCGGATAGCGCGGGCGCGGGGGCTGCTGCGCCATGGTCCTGCCCACAGTGCGGGCACTTGCCGTTGGCCGACGGCGCCCCGTTCGGCACCACCGGCACCGGCACCGCACCTGCCTCCGCAGGGCTGCCCAGCGCACTGGCCACCAGGGCGCGGATGGCCTCGGCCCCAGCGCCCAGCAGGTTGCCGATCCGCCCGTCCGGATGCACCAGCACCGCGCTGGGCGTGCCGTAGACCTGGTACTGCTCGGCCACCTCGCGGTCCTGCTGCAGCAACACGCGGCTGATGCCGTGCTCGACGCTCTTGGGTCGGTTAGCTTCCACCGTGCCCCGGCTGATGACCGCCACCGTGAGCTGCCGGGCCTGCTCGCGTTGCCAGCGGCCCACCTCCGGCAGCAGTGCGTTGCATGGCCCACAGTCCGGGTCCATGAACACCAGCAGCACTGGCTGACCGGTTGCCCGCAAGGCACCGAGGGTCAGCGTCTCACCGTACAGCCCGGGCAGGCTGAAGTCGGGGGCCACGCTGCCCACCGGTAGTCCCAGCGCCGGCGGCGCGGGTGGGACGGCAGCGGGCACAGGCGCACCGGTGTCCAGCCTGGCCTCTAGCGCATCCAGCTTGACCAGCAGCCGCCCGTTCTGGGCCACCAGTTGCACCAGCAGCCACGCTTCAAGGGCCAGCAGCCCCAGGACCAGCAGGCCACCGAGCAGCACGGCCAGCTCGCCCGGTGCGAGCCCGCCGATCCAGCCCAGGGCGCTTGGGCCGACGCCGAAACCTGCCGCGCCGCTGAAGACCACCCCACCAGCCACGATGGCCAGGACCAGGTTGCGGACCAGCGTCGGCCCGCCGACCGGAGCCGAGTGCAGTTGCCCGAAGCAGTGACAAGATGGCCGCCGCCCACGCAGCAGGCTCACGCTCATTCCAACCACGAACAGTAGCAGCAACGCCACCGCCGCCACGGCGGCCCACCAGGCAGAAACCGCCGGCAGCAGCGCAACGGCGATGCCGAGCTCGCCCAGCGGCAGCAGCACGCCCACCGTGCTGGCCAGCAAGCCGGGCAAGCCAAAGTCGCGCAGCGCGCGCTGCGATCCCGCGCGATCGGCGAGTTTCGCCAGGCCGGCCACGGCAAACACCAGCGCCAGCACCATACGTGCGGCCAGAAGCACTATATCCATGTCTCCTCCCCCTGTGAGGCTGCGGCTTGGCGCTCCCCCGTCGACGCGCTTAGGCTAACGCGCCTGTCGGCCGGTCAGCCTCCCCGGAATGCCACGAGATTACTCCGCCCTGCGGTGCTGTCAATCCACCCGCGCGTGGAGGCGCAGCGCATACCGAAACTCCTACGCGATCGCTGGATACGACTTGTAATGCTGCATCGTGACGATGGTCCGCCCCACCGTCTTGACTGCCTGCGAGGTCCCACCTGAAGCGCACAGCACGACCTACCGCCTCGCGCCTGATTATCTCGATGGAATCGATCCCGACGCCGTCGGGGCCTCGACACGCGCGAGCCCACTGTTCGCCGACGCAGCTTGGGCTTCATCGCCGCCGTCGATGACCTGCGAAAGCGGTCCGATTCGCTCGGCTATGACGCCATGGCCCCCGCGTACGCGCGCTCGGCTCGTCCTCCGCCTGGCCATCGCGCGTCGCGCCGCCTGCGGGCTCATTCTCGTGCGCAAGAGCAGGTCGCTCGAGCGCGCCTACGCCGAGGTCGACCGAGTGCTGGGCGCCACCACCACGATGGCCGACGCCTGAAGAACGGAAACGTGCTGTTGCTGTGCGCGCAGGAGCTTCCTGACTCGGTGGCAAATCACGTACAGGGCGGACTGGCTGGTACCGAAGCGGATGGACGCATCTGGGCGGACTATCTGGTGGAGTTGACGACCGCTGGCGAGCCTGTTGTGGACCTGGCGCAGCTGGGAACACCTCGATCCGTCGAGCCACCCTCTCACGCTGCCGAGCGACGAACGCGCATTCTGGACGCATGGCAATGCGATATGTGAGCTGGATGACGGCAGTTTCCTGCTCAACATGCGCAATCTCTCGACGATCGTCCGCATCAACCGGCAGACGAATGAGATCGATTGGGAGCTGGGCCCACCGCCGCTAGCTGGCGCGCATGGCGTCAACCAGCTCGCAAACCTCAACCTGCTGATCTTCGACAATGGACCGTTCCGTGTCGACCAGGCCAGACTGTCGCCAACCGCGGCACCGTTCTCGCGGGTCATCGAGCTCGATCCGAGCACCCACGAGATCGTGTGGAGCTACCAAGAACCGCTCGGATGGCAGTTCTTCAGGCCTTTGCTTTCGAACGCGCAGCGACTCCCCAATGGCAACACGTTCATCAATGAAGGACTGACCGGGCGCCTGTTCGAGGTGACGCCGGGGGTGATGTGGTCTGGGAATACGTGCATCCCTACCTCGGCCCGGCGGCGGCGCCAGACAAGGTACAGAGCAACATGATCTTCCGCGCCTATCGCTACAGCCAGGACCAAATCGCGGCGATCAGGGCAGGTAATCCAGGCAAGACTGGGTAATTTCGCCCAGGCCAACTGGTGTTCCCCGACCTATCGTGACGCGTTAGTTAACTCGAGCCGGCTCGGCCTGCAGGCGGCGTTTGCAGGGCGGCTGGGTTTCTCATGCTGCGAGCTGGCGTTTTTTCAGACCAATTGAGTGCCAGCCCGGGAGATCTTCTGAGTCACGCAGGCGCCCGTCGCGGAGGCCGCCGCCCCGGCTTGGCCACCCGATGATTCCCGATTGGACGCGCTGCCGACGATTCGCGAACGAGCAACTTTCCCTTCAGGATTACTCGCGCTGGGTGCTTCGAGCCCGTTCCGCGAAGACGGTCCACGAGCACTTCTGCTGCGCGTCGGCCGAGCTCGTACGTCGGTTGCGCGACCGTTGTCAG
>JAFAPL010000807.1 GCA_019247135.1 Chloroflexota bacterium
CTCCATGCCTAGCCGCTCCGCGACCCGTTGGGAGGCCTCGTTTTCGGCTTCGACGAGCGCGAGCACCTCCGCCAAACCACCCTCAAATGCGCGTTGTATCGCGCCCCGCGCGGCCTCCGTTGCGTAGCCGTGCCCCCAGTGATCCGGGTGCAGATGCCATCCAACCTCGTGGTCGTCCGAAAGCCTGCCGTCCACCGACAGCGGGATGCGTTTCAGCATCACCGTGCCCACGAGCTGGCCCGACTCGCGCAGGGCGACTGCCCACACGCCAACTAGCGGGTTCGGCGCACTCACGCCGCGCCACCGCTCGATTCGCTCGACCGCCTCGCTGGCGTTCTGCATTGGCGTTGGGGTTCCGCCGAGGTACCGCGTCACCTCAGGTCGCGAGTACATCGCGAAGACAAACGCCGCGTCCTCGGCCGTGTACTCCCGGACGACCAGCCGCGGCGTCTTGAAAGCCGTGAGCAAGGTCAGTACAGCTCCGCGCTGCTCAGGCGCTCGCGCCAGAGCTCTTCCAATGCCTGCAGGTCCTCAGAAATCTGCGCTTGCGTCCGATCAGGGCCGAACTCGAGCACTTGCAGCACCTCAAACGTGAACGCGTCGATGCCGTACTGGCGTAGATCCTTGCTCAGCCGATGATCCAGCGCGCCCGGCGTATTGGTAGCCCGGGCGAAGTCGAGCTTCCCGCGAACGCTCGCCAGGTTCATCGCCGATCCAAGCAGTGCCTTGCCCGTGCGACCGTTCACAATGCGGTAGACGCCCGCGTCAGGCGGCCGCTGCCTGAAGTCCCGTAGCAGCTCCTTGCGCCTGTCGCGTGCCACGTGCTGAGTTGTACGCGATCGCTGCAGTAGCCTGGTGGTCCGATGCAAGCATCGAAGGCAACCACTCGACGTGGGCGCGAGGTGCCACGTCCGTTCAAGTTTCACTGGGGCAGCGGCCAGATCGTCGAGGAGGCGTCGTTCGTCGGCAGGTACGTGGAGCCGGCGATCCAGCTGCTGGAGTACGAGGATCACCCGGGCGCGTACGGCATCCGCTTCTGCTACTACAGCCTCGACGGCCGCTTCCAGCGCAGCCCCATGATGCTGGACGGCGCCGACAGCCTGGATGGCATGCGTGAAGCGCTCAAGGACACCCCCCGCCTGAGGCAGTTCCTGAAGAAACTGGTCAGCTGAAACCGCCATACTCTGCCGCGTTCGGAGGTACGGGATGCCCTACACCGTGGACTTCAACACCGTCTCGACTGTCGGCCTGGAGTCGTCGCCGGTCGCGCCCGCGCTCGCTGGTCTGCGGGCGAACGAGGCGCGCTACTTCAAGAACAAGTACGACATCAACTTCACCGTGGAGCCTGCGAGCGGAGCGAAGGCAAAGAAGACGATCGCCTGGGTGCACCGCATCCTCAAACAAGAACGCGACATCGTCATCGCGTCTCCCCCGCTCGAGGCCACCGAGGTCCCTGTCGAGAACATCCGCTGGGCGTACGTGTTCTACGAGAATGGCCTGTCGATCAACGTGCTGTACACGCTCGACGACGCCAGCAAACGCGCGGTCGGCTTCAAGCTGTCCGACGGCATGGACGTCCCCTCGGAACTGTCTTCCTTCAAATTCGCAAGACAGAAATCAAAGCTGGCAGGAACGATCCGCGGCTCGTACTTCGTGATCAAGAACGAGTACTGATCCCCGCCCCGTTTTTTCGAGGTCGGAGACCATATTCGGTGGACCTGGGCGGACTCGAACCGGCGATGCGCAGCGACCGTGACGAAACGGCCGGCCGGGTTGGCGGCAGCGTACCTGCTTCACCCGGACTGCGCACTGTCATCATGGCCTGAAGTTTCGGCCATTTGAAGTGCCGCGCGGTGCGCCGCCTGTGGCAATTTACGCACCTCACCTGACACTTCACCAGTTCCGCGAGCACGGTAGACCAGGGAAAGCCCGCGCGCGCCAGCTGAGTTACTGACTCTCGCTTATCCGCCAAATCTACATGATCGCACTCGAGGACCCGCGGATCAGCCTCGCCGCAGTCAACGCACGGATGCGTGAGAAAATACCGCCGCAAGCGCTTGAGCCACGCTTTACCTCGTATACGCAATAGTCGTCGATTACGCTCGATGTA
>JAFAPL010000314.1 GCA_019247135.1 Chloroflexota bacterium
CGGTCGCGTCCATGCTGCGGCCGGGGATGTGCATCACCGTTCCCAGGCCCAGCGACTGGCTGAGCTGGATCAAGCGCTGGTGCTGGTATCCCTCGCCGACGACCGCGAAGTGGACATCGGGTCGTCGCTGGTGGACCTGCTCAGCGGCGCGCACGAAGCGGTCAAGCCCTTTTTCGGGCGAGAGCCGTGCGACGCAACCAACCAGGGGCGCACCAGACGGCACACCAAGCTCCCGTCGCACGGCTGCTCCGCGCGCCGGGCCTGGCGTGAAGGCGTCGACATCTACGCCGTTCGGAATCAGGCTCACCTGCTGGCTCGGAATGCCCTGGGAGAGCGTATGGAAGTACGCCTCCTGGCAGACAGTCAGCAGGTGTGTGCCCGTGATCCGGGCCACACTGAGCATCTGGTCACTCGCGTAGCGCTCGTGCACGGTGGCCACACACGGCGTGTCGGTCAAACGTGCGACGAGTCCCGCGAGAACGGCTCCCTTGGGCAGGTGCGCATGGATCACATCGACGCCGCGGGTGCGCACGATCTCCGTCGCGACCTGGATCGAGCGCCAGACGGGGTCGGTCGCCATCGGGGTGACGAACACCTCCGCGCCCAGGTTGCGCACCGTTCGAGTAAAGACACTCTCGAACGGGACCAGACACGTGAAGTTGAAGCTCGGCGGGGGTAGAAGTCGGACAAGGTCGGAGACGTAGCGCTCCATGCCCCCGACGATCGCATTGCCCATGACTTCGAGAACGTGGAGCCCCGTGGCACCCGTCCTCGTGATCATGCCAGCAGGTTAGAGCTGTGACGAAGCATCTCCCTCCAATGTGCATTCCCGATGCCAGACCAGCCGGCTCGCGCGCGTTCAGCAGCGACGCACCCGCATTTACGTGTCGCCGAAGGGCGGCGCGATCAGCCGCTGGAGCTCGTCTTCGGTGACCTCGCCCGCCCGGACCTCGCCGACGATGCGCCCGTGTTCCAAGACGATGATGCGATCGGCGACGGGTAGCACGTGACGCAGGTTGTGGTCGATGTAGAGCACACCCAGGCCGCGCTGACGTGCGCCGGTGATCGCCCGCAATACATTGGCCGTCTCGCGCGCCGAGAGTGAGGCCGTTGGCTCGTCCAGTAGCAAAACTCTCGCGCCGAAGTACACCGCGCGCGTGACCGCCAGCGCCTGACGTTCACCCCCCGACAGCAGCCGCGCTGGCATGTCTGCGCTCTCGATGCGGGTCAAACCGACCTCGCGCAGTTGCGCCTCGCACGTCGTTCTCATCCAGTGCGTGTCTAGCAAACCCAGGCCGAACCGTCCGCGGCGTCGCTCTTTGCCGAGAAAGAAGTTGCGCCACAGGCAGAGGTCGTCCAGGATGGCCAGATCCTGATAGACCGGCTCGATGCCGAGGGCGCGCGCCTGGCCGGGATTCCGCAGACGTATCGGCTGGCCCATGACGCGGACCACGCCATCCGTCGCCGGTTGGTAGCCCGCGATGATCTTCAGCAGAGTCGACTTACCAGAGCCGTTGTCGCCGATCAGGCCGACGACCTCACCCGGCCACAACGTCAGGCTAACGTCGGACAGCACCTCGCTTTGGCCATAACGCTGCACGACGTGCTCGAGCTCGACGAGTGCCAGCGACGTCACCATGAGCGCGACCTGCGCTGCAGGGCTGCAAGGCGCAAGTTCACGATGACGACGACGACCAGCAGCACGCCGATGAACGCTACGTAGAACGTGCCCGGCGCACCACTTACGATCAGACCGACCTGGATAACGCTGACCAGTAGCGCGCCCAGGACGGCGCCGATCACGGAGCCCGAGCCGCCATAGATGGAGGTGCCACCCACGACACTGGCCGTGATTGCCAGCAGCGCGAGGTCCTGGCCCTGCGCGGCGGTGACGCTGCGCAGGTAGGCGGTCTGCAGGCACCCGGCGACACCGGCCAGCACTGCCGTCAAGACGAACAGGCTGAGCTTCACGGCCGGCACCGGCACGCCCATGGCCTGCGCCACTCCACGTCGCCCGCCAGCCGCCAGTACCCAGTTGCCATACGCGGTTCGGGTGAGCAGGAACCACCCCAGGAAAGTGATGGCCAATAGCCAGAGCAGAGCGGCGAAGAACGGTGTGCCGTCCAATTCCTCGCCCAAGATGTCGAGCAGCCCGTCGCGGTCGGTGATGACCAGGTCGCTGCCGCCGATCAGGAGGTTATTGACGCCCTCCAGCGCGAAGAACATCCCAAGCGTCGCGATGATGGATGGCACGCCAAAGCGCACCGTAGTCAGGCCGCTGGCCAGACCAATGCTCGCCGCGGCGCCGAGCGCAACCACCAGTGCCAGGCTCTTCGGCCACCCCTCGTATTTGAAGAGGATCACCCAGAGAACGGGGACAAAAGCGTAGACGGCCCCGACGGACAGATCGAGTTCGCCCGCAATCATGAGCAACGTTGCGGCGATGGCGACGATGCCCACTTCGGAGGCGCCGGTCGAGATGGCCGTCAGGCTCTGAGGATCGAAGAAGTGCGGCGAGAGTAGCCTGAACACGACGACAGCCAGGACAAGACCGAGTGTTGGTCCGAGCTCTGGCTTTCTGAGCGCCGAGTGGACGACGACCGTCGATCGGGCCAACCAGTCAACCTTTACCCTCGGCGATCAGCTGCAGAACGCGATCGACGTTCGATTCATCGACGAACTGGGTGCCCGTATTTACGTTGACGGGTTGAACGCCATACTTGAGGTTCAGTGCGAGATCGGCGACCGCGAAGTAGCCTTCGAGGAAGGGCTGCTGGTTGATTGCGAGCGTGATGATGCCCCGCTGGATGTATC
>JAFAPL010000153.1 GCA_019247135.1 Chloroflexota bacterium
ATGCCGCGCCTTCTCGCGAACGCGCCCGTGCACAGCCTGCGCCGGGGCCCGCTTTGGCGGGCGCTCAGGCTGGGTCGAATACAGCCGCACGCCTGCAGCGCGCGATCGGCAACCAAGCGGTTCAGCGTCTTCTCGCGGCCCGAAAAAGCGGGCTGGCGCTTCCCGTTCAACGCGTGCTGGCGTGGAGCACCGTTCAGCACCCCAGTGGTATCCCATGGCTACGCAACACTGACCGTACGGACGAGCATCGGATCGATCCCACTTCCACGCCGGAGTTTCTGCGTATCTACAAGATCGGCGAGGGGAACACGCTTGTTGCCGACGGCTGGTATAGACCGGTCGAACAGGACAAACCGATCCTTCAGCAGCTCAACCAGCAAGTCACGGCCAGGTTTGTCACCCCCATGGCGAGCGCGCAGGGACTTGCGGGTGCGGCCAACGATCTGCCGAAGACAAGCCAGATTGTCCCGATTGTCGACGACGGCCACCCCCGCGTCGTGGAATCCATGATGGACAAGGGGCCGGTCAGCACGCTCGCGACTGACGCAACAATCGCGGGGTCCCTTGGCGCCGGGCCGTGTGTCGTTGTGCTGATGAGAGCGCAGTCGCAGTCCAACAGGATCTATCTCGGCTCGATCCACCTCTCATCCGACGGGCTGCGCACACTCAGTACGTGTCGCGGCAACCTTTTGTCCCTGGTGCAGAGCGTGACGATCGAAATGCAAAAACAGCAGGACACAATGAAGGTGAACGAGGCGTACATCGTTGGCGGCGCGAACTACGAGGACACCGAATTCGACGAGTACGCCCGCCTTATTGTCGCGGCGAAACAACTGCGAGGCACATTCAACCTCGTCGGTGCGCGAGTGCCGGTCAACGGTGGCAACCAGGCGATCAACGCCTACATCCGCGCAAATGGACTGGTCGAGTATTTCCAGCAAGTGATGAAGAGCGGGTCGAAATCGGACGACGACGCGACATCAGAAGACGACGCGCCATCGGACGAAGACGAGGCCTGAAAGGTTGACCGCTACCTGAAAGGTCGACCGCTACTCGAACCAGCGCGGCGAGTTGAGGTCTGCGAACGCGTTGAGAATCGCAAGAGCCGCCTGACGATCCTGATCCACGCCTGTCTGGAGCAGCGTCCGCAGATCCTGCCGCAGCGTCTTGTAGTGGTCGTTATTGAACAATCGTCCACGCGCAACCATCATGTCGACTTTCAGCTCGACGACTCTGGTATTGCTGACTTGCCCACTCACGTAGCGCCCGGCCTGGCGTATTTCCTCGTCGAAGTTGTCGGCTACCGCCTGGCGTGCGGCCATCACTCGTGGCGCCCAGTTGGCTTGCTCGCCCGCGGTGAACTTGGTGGCGTCGATCTGCGGAACAATCCGGGCACGCTCTTCGCGTAGTCTGTTCAGCCAGAGATCGTTCTTGCGCACCGTGACCGTAATCGGATTGACGAATTCACCGCTGGCGGCTTGTCGCTCGTGGAACGACTGGCCGGGTGCATTGCCGTACATCCGGAAGAACCACTTTTCGTCCGGTTTGGCTTCAGCCTGGATGCGGAAGTACTCGTGCACGCCGCTGCGGCCAGTGATCTCTGCCGCGAGCGCCTCGAACTTCTTGCGCACCGCGTCGTCGTCGTCCTTCTCTGCGAGCGACAAGCCCATATACCAGGCATAGGCGGCACTTGCGTAGTTGCTCAGCACTTGTACGTGGATTTTGCGGACACCCTGCAGGATATCGTCGCCCCGGTTGTAGTTCTCGAGCGTGACATAGTCGGGGGCGTCGATAGCCTGTGCGACAACGCCGGCGAAGTGGTAGCCCCAGGTGGATTCACGCTCGGTTGGTGTGTTTTCGTCGAGCATCTTCGAGTAATCCAGGGTGGGCTTCTGCGCGGGCATACCGAACGTACCGAGGCCCTGACCTACCGCTGGTGCCGCGAATTGATTGATACCCAGTGCCTGGGCCTTGGCATTCAGCTCGCCTTTTCCAGATGCCCGACCGTACTGCTCGTGCCACGCTTCGACGTCGATCGGGTCCTTCGCCAACATCGCTTCTTCAGCTTCAGCTTTGGAGATCTGGTCATGCGTCAGCATGTATCGCGCAAGCCGCGCGAGCTTCGGGTCGCCGGTCGGGCCCGGCGAGATCTCCGCCAGGCTCTGACTGTCATCCGGCTGGCCGAGCACCACGCTGCGCGAGTATCCGCCCTTCGTTCCGATGACGTGACCAGAAATTTTGATGCAGATGTTTTCGATCATGCTGGTCAGGCGCTTGGCGTCATCGTCCGTGACGATATTGACCGGTCGAATGCGGCTGAGCGTGTGGTTCCTGACCGTCACCGTGCCCGAGGTAGCGTACAGTCGGAACGAGCTACCGACGTCGTCCAGCTTGGCGTTGCTGGTTGTGACGATCTGCGGCAAGGCGTAGAATTCCTTCGGCTCCGCGGAGACGTTCTGAATCGCCATTGAACTGTCGTCGGCGACGAGCAGGTGCAGACCCGAGCGTGGCGTGTTCTGGGGTGGGTACTGAACCGCGTATGGCAGCTCCTTTTCAGGTGCGTTGTCCTTTGTGACGACCTCCGGCTTGACGGGTTGGGTCACAAATTGGGCGTCAGCGTCAGGTAAGAACGTGTCGGTGTCGTAGTAGCGCTGGACCGGAACGGCGGCGCCGACGTTCAGCAGGCGCTGGGTGGCGCGGTTACCAAGGCCAGCGCGCGCGGCCTGAAGCGCCAACGCGTTCGTTGGAGCAGTTTGGGCAAGGCGTTGCAGGGCTTGATTGCCGAAAGCGGCGGCCACGTCTCGGCCCGCATTGGACCGGCCGGTGTCATTGCTTCGCGGGACCGGCACTGGCCGACGTACACGCGCGCTCTCGGGGTCCTGCACCACTTTCGGAGCGCAGACTACCGCACCGCGGTTTCAAGTCGGTTACTTGCTTTGTCCTCTCGCTGATCTGGTTCAGGTTGGCAATAGCGGCCGATCCCAGCGTGCCGGCCTACCCTGGCGCTGTGGTGCGTGCGGAACCAACGCGATACCTGAGGGCGCCGCGGTCGAGACTACAGAGCCATCGTGTGCCGTTGGTTCGGCGACATCGACCGGTCGCGGTCCGACTGCGACGCGAGGCGACCCACACGGCCGAGTTGGCCGCGATTCAGGCAGTATTCCTTCGACGCTGGACAGGGCGTACACTGCGCCAGGACACAACCTGTCAGGGGGCCCTTGTATGACCGGTATTGCCCGCATCGCTACACGTCGTCGCTTCCTTCAGACCGCAGCGATGCTGGCTGGGTCGGCAGCCGTGGCTGCCTGCAGCGCACCCGCGCCAAGCGGCGCACCCCAAACCGCTCCGCAGGCGAGTACGCCCGCGGCGGCCGCGCCGGCGTCCAAGCCAGCCGATCAGAGCCCCGCCTCCCAGGCCGCGCCGGCTCAGCCAGCCGCGGGCGTGGCCGCGCCGCAGGTTGCAGGTCTGAAGCCAGTGGCGCGCAACCGGACGCTGATGCACCTGTATGGCGGCGTTCAGGGCAAGTACCCAGATTACGAGCTCTGGAACCCGTACGCGGTGGGCGCGAATCACCAGAACGGACCGAACATGTACTACGAGCCGGTCGCCTATTACAGCGCCTTCGCGGATAAAGAGCTGCTCTGGCTGGCCGAGAGCTATCAGTACAGCAACGACTTCAAGCAGCTCACCATCAAGACACGCTCCGGAATCAACTGGAGCGACGGTCAGCCCTTCACCGCCGAGGACATCGCCTACACCCTCCGCTCGCTGAGGGATCTCGGGGCGCAGGTCCGCTGGGGCGTCGACGCTCAGCAGTTCGTCGACGACGCGCAGGCAACTGACCCCAATACGGTCGTGGTCAAGTTCAAGGCGCCCAATCCGCGCTGGTTCTACTTCATGACCTACAAATACGACATCGGGATCTACCCGGTGCCGAAGCACATTTACGATGGCCAGGACTGGACCACGTTCAAAGCCTTCGACATCGCGAACGATGTGCCTGTCACGACCGGACCCTGGAAGCTGGTGGCGTCCTCTCCAGACCAGAAGATTTCTGATCGGCGTGATAGTTGGTGGGCGGCTACGACCGGGATCTACTCGATGCCCAAGGTCGAGCGAATCATCATGATCCCATCCGTCAACGAGCAAGTGAACGCGCAGGCGCTCATCAGCAACGACTTCGATTACTACGGCTCACTCCAGCCGGCGACGTGGCCGACGGTCTTCAACGCGAACCCGAAAATCATCACGCACTCGGGCCAGAAGCCACCATATGGGTACCAGGATTGGTGGCCTGATTCCCTGTACGTCAACTGCGAAACGCCGCCGTTCGACAACGCAGACGTACGCTGGGCGCTGAGCTACTACATCGATCGTGCCGTCGTCGTCGACGTCGGCTGGTCGGGCGCCAGCGAGCCGATCGAGCTGCCGATGCCGACGTACCCCGGCCTGCAGCCGTTCGCGGATGCGGTGCGGCCGCTGCTCGACCAGTATCGAACCAACGAGTTCAACCCCAAAAAGGGTGACGATCTGCTGACCAAGAATGGCTTCAAAAAGGACTCCAACGGGAAATGGATGGATCCGAGCGGTAAGCCGTTCAAATTCGACATCATCACCACCCAATCCTTCGTCGGTGTGGCTCCGGTCGTCGGCGAGCTGTTGAAGCGACAGGGAATCGATGCGACCTTCTCACTACCGACCGACTACGACAACCGCTTCAGCAAAGGCGACTTCGAGGCGGCGATCTACGGCCACGGCGGGAGCGTCTCCGGCGACCCGTACTTCACACTCCGGCTGTACCAATCGATTACGACGGCCGTGCCCGGAGCCCACCTCGTCAACTTCACGCGTTGGAAGAACGACCAGTACGACAAGATCGTGGACGAGATGGCCGTGACCAGCCCGACCGACAAAGCGAAGCTGATCGACATCTACAAACGCGCGATGGAGATCTGGCTGCCAAATATTCCGGACATCATCCTGACGAAGTTCCACCATCGCATCGGCATGAACACCACCTACTGGACCAACTGGCCGACGGAGGACAATCCATACATCAATGGTGCGAGCTGGCACCTCACCTGGAACCTGATCAACGCCAAGATCGAGCCAGTTCAATAGAGGTGGCATTCAGGTTCCGGAGTAACCGCTTGTCGTAGGCGCCATGCGTTTCACTTATATCATCAAGCGGTTCGGCATCTTCGTGCTGATCGTCTGGCTGGCGAGCAGTATCAACTTCTTCCTGCCGCGCATGGGCGGCCAGGATCCGATGCGTGCGCATCTGCTCGAACAGGCGATGCTCGGGGGTTACGTCCAGGCCGGACTCGAGGA
>JAFAPL010000165.1 GCA_019247135.1 Chloroflexota bacterium
CGAGGTCGACCGCGCGTCGCGCAGTGCGCTCATCGAGGCGGGCGCCCTCGGACCGCACCTGGAGGAGCAACTCAAGCCGCATGGGCTGACCTTGCGCCACTTCCCGCAGTCTTTCGAGATGTCGACGCTTGGCGGTTGGATCGCGACCCGCTCGGCCGGCCACTACGCGACGTTGTTCACGCACATCGAGCAGTTTGTGGAGGGCGTACGAGCCATCACGCCGCGTGGGCCGTACGAGACGCGTCGGTTGCCCGGGTCCGGCGCAGGCCCCGACCCGGCAGGCTTGCTGATCGGATCGGAGGGCACGCTGGGAGTGATCACGCGCGCCTGGATGCGGCTGCAGGATCGTCCGAGTTATCGTGCGTCGGCGCCGTTCGACTTCGAGCGCTTCGAGGATGCTTGCCGGGCTGCCCGCGCGATCGGCCAGAGTGGTTTGTGGCCTGCCAACTGTCGGCTGCTCGACCACCGCGAGGCATTGTTCAGCGGGGCTAGTGATGGAACTCGCAGTCTGCTGATCGTCACCTTCGAGTCGGCTGACCACCCTCTCGACGCGTGGTTCTCGCGGGCGGTGGAGCTGTGCTCTGAATTCCGAGGTAGCTCGCCAGTCGAGCTAGCCGGCACGAGTACAGCCGGCGATGCCGCACATCGTGGCGCGGCTGGCGCCTGGCGCAACGCCTTCATCGCCGGAGGCCATCGTCACGACGCGTTCGTGCGACTCGGGCTGGTGATGGAGACCTTCGAAACCGCCATTACCTGGGACCGTTTCCCCGAATTTCACGCCACGGTCATGGCTGCCACAGCCGCCGCAGCAGAGCGGGTATGTGGCCGAGCGATGGTCTCGTGCCGCTTCGCCTATGTCTACCCCGACGGTCCCGCCCCGTATTACACGGTGCTCGGACAGGGCAAGGCGGGCTCCGAGCTCGAGCAGTGGACCGAAGTCAAGGCGGCCGCCGCGGACGCGATCATTTCGGCCGGCGGGACGATCACACACCACCACGCCGTCGGCCGCGACCACCGGCCGTGGTATGACCTGGAGCGACCCCCTCTCTTTGCGGAGGCGTATCGGGCAGCACGCCGGGTGCTCGATCCGGCTGGGATCATGAATCCGGGCGTGCTGGTCGATCCTCAGTGAATGCGCTTGTCATAGCCGGACCATTCCCGGTCGCGCAGCACGAACTTCTGGATCTTGCCGGTCGAGGTCTTGGGTAGCGCGCCGAATTCCACCGCCCGCGGGCACTTGAAGCGCGCCAGCCGCTCACGGGTGAAGGCGATGAGTTCCTCGGCCGTCGCCTGCATGCCCGGCTTCAGCGTCACGAACGCTTTCGGACTTTCACCCCACTTCTCGTCCGGAATAGCGATCACCGCCACCTCGAGCACGCTCGGATGCTGGTACAGCGCCTGTTCGATCTCGATGGTGGAGATGTTTTCACCGCCGCTGATGATGATGTCTTTCTTACGATCGCGCAGCTCGATGTAGCCGTCCGGGTGCATCACGCCCAGATCGCCGCTGTGGAACCAGCCGCCGCGGAACGCCGTCGCGGTCGCCTCCTCGTCGCGGAAGTAGCCCTTCATCAGATTGTTGCCGCGCATCACGACTTCGCCGAGCGTCTCGCCGTCGGCCGCGACATCGCGCATGTGATCATCCACGACCCTCAGCTCCGGCGCGTGCAAGTACCCAACGCCCTGCCGCGCCTTCAACCGCGCGCGTTCCCCCGCCGGCAGACGGTCCCACTCGCGTTTCCACTGGCAGATCGTGTGGGGCCCGTACACCTCCGTCAGCCCGTAGACATGCGTGATGTCGGCCCCCATCTCCTCGATTTGCTGGATGACCGCCGGCGGCGGTGGTGCAGCCGCGGTCACGATGCGCAGCGGCCTGGGAAAACGGTAGTCGGCGGACGGCCGATTCGCGGCCAGGCTGATCAGCACCGTCGGCGCGCCACACAGATGTGTCACCTGTTCGGAGTCCACCAGCTCGAACACGCGCCGGGGATCGACACTTGGAAGACACACGTGTCTGGCGCCCGCACCGGTGACTGCCCATGGGAAGCACCACCCGTCGCAATGGAACATCGGCAAGGTCCACAGATACACGCTGTCCGACGTGAGTCCGGTGGCGAAGATCTCGCCCAGGGCGTTCAGGTAGCCGCCGCGATGAGTAAACATCACCCCTTTCGGCCGACCGGTCGTGCCGCTGGTGTAGTTGATGCTGATCGTCTGGTCCTCATCGTCGACGGACGAAACAAACGGCTCGGGCCGACCTTCGCCAAGCAGCGCTTCGTAGGTGGAGCCCGCGAGCGCGCCTGACGGCTCGGGCGCGGGTGGTTCACCGAGGCGCTCGGCCAGTTCGACGTTGACGATCATCTCCAGTTCCGCCAACCTGGCGCGCACCGGCGCGACCAGGGATGCAAGATCCCGATCCAGGATCAACGCCCGAGCGCCCGAGTGCGACAGAATGTAGCCGATCTCCTCGGCCGAGAGGCGGACGTTGATCGGCACCAGGACAGCGCCGATCTGCGGCACACCGAAATGCGCCTCCAGCATCTCGAGTGAGTTGCGGCACAGCACCGCCACCCGATCGTGCTTGGCAATGCCACGGTCACGCAGTGCACTCGCAAGCCGGTAGACACGCGCGCCGAACTCGGCGTATGTCAGCCGAAGGTCACCATCGATGACGCCGAGCTGATCGGGAAAGACGTGCAGCGTGCGCTCGAGCAGCATGAGCGGCGAGAGGATCGAACGGTAGGGTGGCAGGCCCGACCACTGGTCGCGGGCCCAAAGCTGCTGGAACAGCGGCGCGGGCGCCAATGACGCGGCGCCGCCACTGGTAGCCACGCTTGTGATGTCCATGTGTGAACGTCCTGACAAAAGCCTGCTGGTCGAAGCGCCACGATAACTGATGCGGCAATCGAGCCAGCGGTGCAGAGTTTAGACGCTACCGCGCATCGCGGGTAGGCGAACGGCGGCGCGAGGTCAGCCTCGCTGGCGTTGCACCACGGTGCCCGCCAACTCCAGCGCTATGCGACACACGTTGTGGGCTGTCTGCGCATCTGGCGCAACGTAGCTGATGCTTCGTTCGCCCGATCGCTGTACGTCAGGAATGATTTCGGCGGCCGCGGCCATCGACGAGTCTCCGAACACCATCTCCAGTCGGACGGGCGCTGACAACTGATAGGGCCGCATGCCTGCCAAACGGCGCAGCGCCGTGCAGGCCGCCGTCCTGATGCGCTCGTGCGCGGTCGCCTGCCCGAGGCAACGGGCGGTGTATCGGTCGATCGCGTATTTGACGACTGCCGTCTCGACGTGTGGCAGCCAGGTACACGTCTCCGCGCAGATCACGTCGTCGCCCGTGATCAGCGCGACCGGAACGCCGAGCTGGCCAGCAACGGATGCGTTGAAGCGCGCCTCGCTCGCCTGTGCCCCGTTTAGACGCACGTCCCACAAGGTGGCGGGTCCAGTGAACGTGTGGCTCAGAACGCCTCGTCCGTCAGCCGCGCGCGCGTGATACCCGACGAAGAAGACTGCATCGCACGTTTCGTCGATCCCCTCGATCATCCCGGCGTGGCGATTTTCGTAGCCGCGGACCAGCTCGGCGCGCGAGTCCAGTTGGTCCCAGATGAGATTCTGCATGCCGTCGTGCGCGTCGGCGACGATGATCTCGGTCGCGCCGCCTTCGACAGCGCCCTGGATGGCAGCATTGGCATCCGCCGTCATCCAGGCTCGCGCGCGTTCGTAGTCGTTGCCTTTGGGCGCGCCGGCGGGCCAGCCGGTGGCAGTCTCGCGACGCGTTGCCACACCCGATATGCCTTCCATATCCACCGAGATCAGCACCTTCATGCTGCGAGCGTACGTCAGCGAACCCGCGGGTCGAGTGCGTCGCGGAGCCCATCTCCAAGGAGATTGACGGCCAGCACGGTGACCACGATCGCCACGCCCGGAAAGACGGCGACCTGCGGCGCGATCTGCAGAAACTGACGACCGTCGCTGAGCATCGTGCCCCACTCCGGCGCCGGCGGACGGATCCCGAGTCCCAGGAAACTCAGTGTGGCGACCGTGAGTATGGCCGTGCCGAGTCGCAGGCTGGCGATGACCAGGATCGTTGCCAACGTGTTCGGCAAGAGGTGCGCGAGCAAAATGCGCAGCTCACCGGCTCCCAGGGCGCGTGCGGCGAGCGCGAAATCGAGCTGTTTGAGCGAGAGGATCTGGCCGCGTACCACCCGGGCGAACACTGGCAGAGAAAAGATGCCGATGGCGACGATCACGTTGGTGTCGCCCACGCCGAGGACGGTGATGACCATGATCGCCAGCAGCAACTGCGGAAACGCCAGCAGCAGATCCAGGATGCGCATCAACACGTCGTCCAGCCAGCCACCCCATTGGCCAGCCAGCAGACCAACCACGCCGCCCGCCAGCATGCCCAGACAGACACCCAGCACGCCCACGCTGAGCGAGATACGCGCGCCGTACAGGACCCGGCTGAAAATGTCGCGACCGAAGTTGTCCGTTCCGAACGGGTGGTACAGCGACACGCCTTCGAGCGGATGCTCATAGTCCTGCTCGGCCGGTCCGTACGGCGCGATCGCGGGCGCGGCGACGGCCACGACGATCAGGATGATCAGCAGGACGGCGCCGGCCATCGCCGCGCGGTTGCGGCGCAGCTGGCGCCAGGTGTCTCGCCAGAGGCCTCTCGACGGCGGGACTTTGTCGGACGCCTCAGGCATACGTGATGCGCGGGTCGACCACCGCGTACAGCACGTCAACAAGCAGGTTGATCAGCACGAACTGGAGTGCGAACAGCAACAAAGCTGGCTGGACGACCGCGAAGTCGCGGTTCCCGATCGAGCTGATCAGCAGCAGGCCGATGCCCGGGTAGGCGAACACCGTCTCGGTGACGATGGCGCCCGTCAGGAGACCTCCGAGCTCGAGGCCAAGGAGTGTCAGGACGGGGATCAACGCGTTCTTCAGCGCGTGCCGCGTGATGATGATGTGCTCGGCAAGTCCCTTTGCGCGCGCGGTCTTCAGGTAG
>JAFAPL010000169.1 GCA_019247135.1 Chloroflexota bacterium
TCGATCAGCATGACGGCCGACTACTCGTGTGCGCAGCAATTCTCAGACGTCGTCAATCCAGACGGTACTGTCAAAAACGGTCAGGCGAATTCGCCGTGCCTGGCGAGCGTGCCGATAACCAACGTCTACATCAGCCAGAACGGGCCAGTCAACGTGCACATCGAGGGCTACGCGATGGTGTTTCTCGCGGCGTATCAAAAATCTGGCGAGATTCTCGCAGTCCAGTTTGTCAAAAACGTGGAGGTGCAAGCCGACATCTCCGCCTACAACCCGCTCGGCTCCATTGTCATCCGACTGATTGGCTGATGCCACATTCAATTTTCGCGAACAACACAAGGAGAGGTGCATGATGAATCGACCGACGCCTGCCCGCAAACGCCGCGGCCTGCGGCTGTTGATCGCTGTGGCGCTGGCAGCTACTGCCGCCGGAGGCGTCCATATGTACGCGTCTTCGCTTCAGGACCAGGTGGCTGCCCAAGTACCGCCGGCCCTGGCTGCTCAGGAGACAACCGCAAGCGTGCTGATTGCCAGGTCGGACGTGCCCGCGAATGTTCCGCTCAGCCCTGACCTGTTCGAGGTCAAGAGCCTGCCGCAGGACGCGGTGGCGCCCGGCGCAGTGAACACTCCGGACCAGCTCACCGGCAAAGTGCTCGCGAACCCGATGAGCTCCGGTGAACAGCTCGTCGCCACTCGACTGGTCAATCCCAGCGCGTCGCCGCTCAAGACTCTCGCGGACGAGATCCCGGCTGGAACCCGCGCCATGTCGCTCAGCTTCACCGAGCTCGGCGGCGCGGCCGGTCTCGTCGTGCCTGGCAGCTACGTGGATGTGCTGGGTGTGTTCAAGCAAGACGTGCTGGGCAAAGACGAGTCGATGATCATGATCCAGGACGTCCTTGTACTGGCAGTAGCACAGAGCACTGCGCCCGATCAGTTGCCCCTGCAGCCGACGGCCAATGCGTCCGCGACTCCAGCCCCGGTTGTGCCCGTGCCAGGCGCGGCCACTCCGAAGCTTTCGGCGACACCGAATCCACGCCTGCCGGTCGCACCGCCGGAAACGCGAACCGTCACGTTGGCGGTTACTCCAGAAGCGGCGGAACGACTTGCGTTGGCGGAGGCATTCGGCAACCTGCGCTACATCATTCGCCCGACCGGCGAACGCAACCAGAACTCCGTGGTACCGGCCGACCTGGGTACGCTGGCCAGCCCACTGCAATCGGCATCGGCGCAGATTGTGGCGACCCAGATCAGCCCGACGAACGTCAATGTCGGCGACACGATCAACGTGAGCATCACGGTCAAGAACACCTCCGACAAACCGCTCCAGACCATGGGCCCGCAGCCCGGGTTCACCTACGTGCAGGGACAGACGTACTACACGCAACAGTTCGCTGGCCAGGCCGGCAAATGGCGTGTCGCAGTCGGCACGGCGGGCCTCGATAGCACCGAGTTGCCGTATCGCTGGGGCCTGGGCGGCGATCTCGCGCCCGGCGCAAGCACCACCGTCACCGGACAGATCAAGGTGACCGAAGACTTCAAGGCGACCAATTTCTGGGCCGCCGTGGTGGAGGAGCCCGCGCACGTCGTTCAGGACGGCGCTGGTATGACGCTGGTCACTTCGTTGCCCCAGAACACGGCCGTAGTTGCGGTGGATGCGGCCAACGTGCGTAGCGGACCCTCGATCGCGTCGAGTGTGGTTGGCAAGCTGCCATACGGAACAGAGATCCAGATCATCGGCCAGAGCGCCGACTGGTTCAAAGTCAAGATGCCCGATGACACAGAGGCCTGGGTGGCAGCCGGCTGGATCGTCGCGGCCGGGAGGTAATGGATGACGAAGACACTCAAGGCACTGCTCGTCGGTCAGAACGACGACAACCTGTCACTGCTGAAGGAGACGCTCGGCGCGGACGATCTCGAGATCACCGCCACCGCGGGACTGGGTCCGGCGGCGCTGACCTGGGCCAGGAGTACGGAACCGGATGTGGTGGTCGTCATCGCCGACGAATCCATCGCACGCCCGGTCGCCGTCACGCAGTCGCTGACACTCGGTGATCCGGCCTGGACGGTCGTCGTCCTTGCCGAGCGCTTCGAGCGCGAACTCGTCCGTCAAGCGATGCTGGCCGGCGCCCGTGACGTGCTGGTACGCACGTCCCCCGCCGAGGAGTTGCGGGCTGCACTGGCGACAGCGCGTCGAGCAGACCTCGCCCGACGCGGCAAGGCGGACGACACTGCAGGCTCCACAGCTGGGACCATCGTCAGCCTGGTCGGGGTGAAAGGTGGTATTGGCAAGACCACGACCAGCGTCAATCTGGCCGTGTCTCTGGCACAGGAAACGGGCCGCAGCGTCGCACTGGTTGACCTGGACCTGCCGTTCGGTGATCTGGCGATGATGCTGAACCTCAGGCCGACCGGCAGCGTCCTGGCCGCCCTGGCCGACCCGGCCACGCTCGACGACCCGGATTTGCTCCAGCGGCAGCTCTGTCCCGGCCCGGCCGGAGTCCACGTGTTGCCAGCACCGCTCGGCGCGACTGGAAGCGTTGCTGACAGCGCCCAGGTTGGACCGATGCTGAATCGATTGGCCGGACTCTACGACTTCGTAGTCGTGGATACGATGGGCGGCTTTGGTGAATTCACGGCCGCGGTGCTGGACAGCTCGACGCAAACGATGATGATGACCACGCCTGAAGGTCCAACGCTGCGGCGAACGGAGCTTGGAATTCGACAGCTGGCCGCGTGGAATTACCCCTCCCCTCGATTGAAAGTCGTCGTAAATCGCACTTCACTGAAAACGGGCATAGCGCCCGAAGAGGTCGCCGATATCCTGAGTCAGCCGGTTGCGTGGTGGTTGGTGGAGGAGCCTGCTGCTCTGCAGGCGGCAGCTATCGGTGAGCCGCTTGTGCTGGTCCAGCCCAAGAGTCAGCTTTCGCTCGCGTATCGATCGATCGCACGTCAGTTGGCGGGCCTGCCTGCACTCCAGAAACGCTCGATCTGGTCGTCACTGTTCACCCGCAAGCCGGCTCCAGCGCTGGCGGGCGCCTTCTAGGTCGACGCGGCATGTCCATCCTCCAGCAGGTCAAGAGTGCACAGTCTGGACCCGCGACTCGGCCCGCGAGCAGTCCCGAGTCGAGCCCGGCGCCGCCCGCCGGCGCGGTAGCGCACACGTCGGAGTCGGATGCGCGGCCGGCGCCGATGAGCCGCGCGTCGCGAGTTCAGGCCGAACGCTCGGAAGCGTTCATCGAGCTGAAGGCGCGCATCCACGAGGAGCTGATTCACGAGCTCGATCCCGAACAGCTCACCGGCGATACCAGCTATGAGTCACCCGTACATCAAGCGGTCCAGCAAGCAGCCGAGGAGCGGCTTGTGCAAGCCGAGCCCGGCCTGACCCGGCAAGAACGTCTGCGCCTCGCATCGGAGATCGCGGACGAGGTCCTGGGCTTCGGTCCGCTCGAGCAGCTTCTGCGCGACAGGACCGTCAGCGAGGTCATGGTCAACGGGGCCAACCGCGTCTTCTTCGAGCGAAACGGAGTGATCGAGCTCTCCGAAATCCGCTTTCGAGACGATGCGCACGTGCTGCACATCGTCGACAAGATTCTGCGCCCCCTCGGCCGCCGGCTCGATGAGACGTCGCCTATGGTGGATGCGCGCCTGCCCGACGGCTCCCGCGTGAATGCCATCATTCCTCCGCTTGCGGTCCAGGGACCGTCGGTAACGATCCGAAAATTCTCACGTGAACTGTTAGGCGCCGAAGACTTGGTTCGGCTCGGGACGCTCAGCCGACCAGCCGTGGAATTCCTCGCCGCGTGCGTCCGCGCACGCATGAACATTCTGGTCTCGGGCGGAACAGGCACTGGCAAGACGACATTGCTCAATCTGCTGTCGGCCTTCGTTCCCCCGCGCGAGAGGCTGGTCTCGATCGAAGATCCAGCCGAGCTCCAGATCAAGCACATCGACTGGGTCAGTCTCGAGACGCGTCCGCCCAACCTCGAGGGTAAGGGCTCGATTTTTCAGCGCGAGCTGGTGAAGAACGCGCTTCGCATGCGACCGGACCGCATCATTGTGGGTGAGTGCCGCGGCGGGGAGGCATTCGACATGCTCCAGGCGATGAATACCGGGCACGACGGCAGTCTGACAACTGTCCACGCGAACTCCCCACGCGACTCGCTGGCGCGCCTGGAAAACATGGTGCTCATGGCCGTCGAATTGCCGGTCCAGGCTATCCGCGAGCAAATCGCCTCGGGCATCAACGTCCTGGTCCAGATCGCGCGTATGCAGGACGGCTCGCGGCGCGTGACACACATCTCGGAGATCGTTGGCATGCAGGGCAGCGTCGTTTCGATGCAGGACGTGTTTGCCTTCCAGCACCACGGCATAAGCGCGGAATCCAGAGTGTTGGGCCAGTTGGTCCCAACGGGCCTTCGCCCACACTTCATGGAGCGGCTCGCCCAGTACGGCGAGCACCTGCCCATCGAGACCTTTCTGCCACAAGACATGACCCTCACCGAGCCAACGGTTGGCATGTCGATGGCGAGCGCAGCGAGCGCAGCGAGCATAGCGAGCATCGCGAGCATAGCGAGGAGCGTTGCATGACCGGCCTCGCTTTCATCACGTTCCTCGTGTTCGCGCTCATTTTGCAAGCCGCGTGGTTGGCGTTGAGCGCCTTACGGGATCGCGAGGCCGCCACTCCGCTCGCACAACGCGTCACGGCGTATACCGACATTGTCTGGGAAAACAAGGGTCCGAATGCCGCCTCCATTCGCCGTCGCGATCGATACAGTCGGCTGGGCTGGCTGGATGGAGTGGTGCGGCGATTTGACGTAGCGGATTCCCTGTCCATCAAACTGCTGCGCGCAGGCGTCGCCCTGCGTGCCGGCGAGTTCGTCTTCATTCAGCTAGTCACGACGACGCTGGCGGGCCTGGCTGCCTTCTTGCTCGTGCCCGGAGTGATGGGCGGAGTCGGTCCGGCGCTTGCCGCCGCGGTGCTCGGCTTCTTCGGACCTCTGGCCTGGTTGCGCCTGAAACGCGCTCAGCGGCTCAAGCGCTTCGAACACGACCTGCCCGATGCGCTCGACCTGATCAGTTCCAGCTTGCGTGCTGGGTACGGCGTAGTTCACGGGTTCGACATCGTCGCACGTGAGAACGGTGGTCCATGCGGAGAAGAATTCGGCCAGGTAGTCCAGGAGGTCACGCTCGGTGCGGAGTTGGACGCGGCGCTCGCTCGCATCAACGATCGAGTGGAGAGCGAAGATGCGCAACTCCTCGCAACGGCCGTGGCAGTGCAACGACGCAGGCGGCAACCTGGTCGACGTGCTCACCCAGATGGCGCGCGTGTTGCGCGAGCGGCAGCGCCTGCGGCGTGAAGTCCAGGTCATCACCACCGCACCCCGCGTGTCGGGCTACGTTGTTGGCTTGCTGCCGGTGTTGCTCATGGTGGGGATGTATTTCTTGAGCCGTTACTACGTGGAGATGCTCTTCGCGGAGCCTATCGGAAAACTTGCGCTGGTCGTCAGTGGGGTTCTGGTCATCATTGGCGTCACCCTGAATCGACGCATCGCCAGCGTCGAAATGTAGGAGAAGATGCGTGCTACTGCTGCAGAGTTTGCCATTCCTGACCGCGGCCACGTTCCTGCTCGTGAGCGCGGCCATCTACCTGGTCATCCAACCCGGCGGAGAGGGAAATGCCGCGACGCGGGTTGTGGAGTACACGCGGTTGGGGCTTATCGGATCACCCGGCCTGGCCGCTGAAACTGACAGCCTGGTCAACCGGACTGTCACGCCGCTCATCAGGAGATTGCTCGAGATTATCGCTCGCGGCACGCCGCAGCGCGTCCAGAAAGATACGGCGCGCGCCCTCGTGATGGCTGGCTCGAACGTGAGTCCGACGATGTTCCTCGGCATTCGAGGTCTGATCATGTTCGGCCTACCGCTGGTGCTGGGCCTTTACGTACTGGCCGCACCAGAGCGCACACCCGTCCAATGGGGCCTGCTCGGCATGTCCATAATCTGGGGTCGCAAGCTCTCCAGCATCTGGCTGCGCCGCCGTATCAAGAAGCGGCAGAAGGCGATCGATCGAGCTCTCCCGTACGCGCTCGACCTGATGGTCGCCTGCCTGGAAGGCGGTCTCAGCCTGGATGCGACACTGGCCAAAGTCGCCGACCAGAGCAGGGGGCCTCTATCCGAGGAAATTCGCCGCACGCTCCAGGAGATGACGCTAGGACGGCCCGGCGCAGAGGCCCTGCGCGATCTGGGAAATCGTACCGGCGCCCCGGACCTGAAGCGCCTGACCGAGAACATCGTCCAGGCGGAGCAGATGGGCATCAGCATCACCGAAGCGATGCGGACGCTCGCCGCCGAGTCGCGCGTGAGACGCCGCCAGCGTGCCGAGGAGATGGCTCGGAAAGCGCCAATCAAGATGGTGCCGGTGCTCATCTTTTGCATCCTGCCCGCGCTCGCCGCCGTCGTCATGACGCCTGCCGTCATCATCATGATGCGCGTGCTCCACGACTCCATCAATTGACGTCCGACGTGGCTCGCGTGTTCAGTCCAACGGTTACCTCCGTGCGCATCTGTCGACACTGGCTGCGCTTGCTGACGACACGCAATTTGTGCCTGATGGCAGCCGGACTCGCGCTGGTGTACGTTGCCGCGACCCTCGTTTCGTATAGCCGCATACTCGGCGGAGACGCGACTATCGACGACGGCGTGATCGGCGGCGACTACGCCGCGTTCTACGCCGCCGGCGGCCTGGTGCTTCACGGCCAGGCGGATCACCTGTATGACGCCCAGTCAGTCCACGCCGTGCAGCAAGCGGCGATCCAGGGACGTGTGCCAGACCTCTACGTCGCATATCGCAACCCTGCGTTCTTCGCGCTCGTCATGGCTCCATTTGCTGCACTCGACCTGCTACCGAGCTTTGCCGTCTGGACGCTGGCCAGTGTCGGATTGATCGTCACCGCGATCCGGCTGACGCTCAGAACGACTCCAAGCGTGCGCGCTCACTGGAAGCTGGTGGCGCTCGCCGTCGGCGGATTTCTCCCCGTCTATAGCGGTCTGGTGGACGGCCAGAATGCCGCCGTGTCTCTCATGCTCTACGTACTGGTCTATCTCGCGCTCCGCGACGGTCGAGACGCCCACGCCGGAGCCTGGGCCGCGCTTGGGCTGTTCAAACCCCAGCTCTTTTTCGTTTTGCCGCTGGTCTTCGTGGCCTCGCGCCGCTGGCGCGCACTCCGAGCTTACGCCGTTGTTACTGGCGCGCTCGCCGCCATCTCCGTCGCCCTGGTCGGTCTGGAGGGGCTACTCGCCTGGGCGCGCATCATCGTCGACTACGAGCCCGCCAACGCCGCGAAGCTCGCACCGCGCATGTATTCACTGAAGTCATTCTTCGATTTGCTCCTGCCCGAACAGAAAAATCTGGCGCTCGGGCTGACTCTCATCTGTTCTCTGGCCGTTCTCGCCCTGGTCATGCGCGTCTGGATGGCTCATGACACGTCGCGACATGAGCTTCGGTTTCTATGGACACTCACCATGTTGGCTGCACTCCTGGTCGATCCGCATCTCGTGGATTACGACCTGACTGTGCTCATCCTGCCCGGTTTGCTGTTGCTCGGCGCCTTGCCGGAGGCGGTCTGGTGGATGTGCGGCCTGTTCCTGTTGACGATGATCGACGCGCCACTGGGAGTTGGCGACGTCGGTCTGCAACTCAGTGTCGTGCTGTTGGCCGGACTGGCGATCCGCATATGGCGCCACATCGAGCATGGGCGCCGATTATCAGTGACCAATTTTACCCTTCACGGCGTGTATGGAGGTGCGCGTGCGGCTTAAGCACATTTTCCTCATCGCAATTGTCGTGCTGGCCCTGGGCAGCACGGTGGTCATTGGTCGCCTGTTCGGCCCAGGTTTCGTCGCACACAATCCGTTGACACCGCAGCAGTCGTCAGACGGGCCTGGCTGTCAACCAGACCACCCGTCCTTCTACTACGGATTCGCCGACCTTCACGCGCGACTCGGAGCAGTAATGGGCAATCCCACGGAGTGCGAGCACTCGATCCACGCCAACGGTGACACCCGTCAGCAGACGACCGCCGGATACGCGTATTACCGCAAGTCAGACAACGTTCCAACCTTCACCAACGGGTGGGACCACTGGGCGCTTACCGATCGAGGCCTGGTCCACTGGAGCGGCTACGTGGTCGACCCGCCCAGTGCAGACGCTGAAGCCTCGGAGTAACAGGAAGATGAGTAAGAAACACCGATTCCGTGTTGCGCTCAACCCCGCGACGGGTCAGCTCGAGTGGGCGCCCAGCGCGCCTGGGGCGATCCAGACCGTCATCAGCTGGATGGTTCTCGCCGCTTCGACTGTAGCGTTTCTCGCGATCGCCGGCTACTTCGTGTACGTGTTCTTACTGTCGTCGCCCAGGCTGGACATCACGGCATTGACTGATGGTGGACCTTCCGTGATGCAACAGGGAGTGCGGCAGCTGCGCTAGACCCGCATGTACGGTCCTCTTGACGCCCACTTTACAGCGCGCCGACATGATTGGAGCGTGACCGAGACCCCGATCGGCAAGCTCGTGTGGCTGCTGCTGTGTGTCGTGCCATTGATGGTGGTCGCCCAGGCCACGGGTTTGGGACTGATCGACCCGTGGTGGAACCTTGCGTTGGGCAGGCTGATGTTGGAACAGCATCAGCTCGTCACGCATGACACCTTCTCTTTTACGCCAACTGTGGTGGACGCAATCAACCAGCAGTGGCTGGCGCAGCTTGCGTGGGCCGCGGCCTACTGGAGCTCCGGACGGGTCGGCGTATTCTTGCTGCGCGCCCTCGCGGTGGCGATCACCTCGATTTGCTTGTGGTCGATCGGACGACATCTGGGTGCCAGCCGGCGTGCCCTTGCCGCCGCTTCACTGCTTTCAGGAGCACTGTTGGCGTCCAACCTGGGCGTGCGAGCGCAGACGCTCGCTTTCCCGATTGCTGCACTGAGTTTGTGGCTGCTCCAACGAGGCGGGCGTGCGCAATGGTTGGTGGTTCCGCTAACAGTGATCTGGGCGAACGTGCATGGAAGCTTTCCCCTGGCGGTCGCCTTCACCGGTGCGTTCGCCCTGGGTAGCTTCCTGAGTGGCGCGCGCAGTGCCGCATATCGGTACGCGGCACTGATGCTTGCATGTGCTGTCAGCACACTGCTCACGCCCTATGGTGTGGACGTGTGGCGCTACGCCATCAACATGTCGTCGAACGACTCGCTCCGGATTGCCATCACCGAATGGGCGCCCACAACGGTTCAGAGCCTTACCGGCAAGAGCTTCTTCATCGAGCTTGCGGCAGCGTGCGCGATCATGAGCTTCCGCCGTCCGCCGGTGCCACTGACGTGGTTGCTCCTGGCAGGCGGCCTGACGGTCTTCGGCCTGAGCGCCGTGCGCAACGTGGTCTGGGTTGGAATCGTCGGGCTGCCATTCTGGGCGGTGATGCTCGACCGCGCAGTCCCCATGTTCGCGGACCACCGGACGCGCCCCCGTGTCGTCGCGCTTATTGGAGCTGCCCTGGTGGCTGTCGCATTGTTCGCATTGATGCCAGGTCGAATCCAATTGCCGACGCAATCCGCGAGCGACGGCGTACAGGCCGACCAGGAAGACGCGTTGGCCGACCTGTCAGCGTATCTGGCTAGCGAGCCGCAAAGTCCACTGTTCCACGACGCGAACTGGGGTGCGTACCTGGAAGCACACATGCCCCCGACACAGCAAGTCTTTATTGATACCCGCTTTGAAGTGCACCCAACCGCCGTGTGGGATGACTACCTCGCCGTCGTGTCGGCGCGCTTCGACTGGGAGGCCATTCTCAACCAGTACGGAATCGAGCGCGTGGCGATCGACACCGACCGCACGCCGATGATCGCACGCGCACTCGACAGCTCCGAAAGCTGGCAGCGCGTCTGGCACACGGATCGCAACTCCGAACACATCGTCGTCTGGCAGCGCAGTTGACTGCCAACTGATCATCAGGCGTTGTTGAGCGTGTAGCCCACCTGAGGCAATGCGGTGATGTAGCCGGGTTCGCCCTTCAGGATGCCGAGCTTCTGACGAATGTGCGAGATGTGCGTCTTGAGTGAAAACCCATCGCCACCCTCATAGTTCCAGGCGAGGTCGATGAGACGATCAGCGGGGAGCACACGTCCCGCATTACTGACCAGAAAATACAGAATGCGGGTCTCGAGACGTGTCAGTCGCATCGTCCTGTCGCCAACGCTGACTTCGAAACTATTGAGGTCGACGGTGATCCCGGCCGCCCTGGCGACCATCGATTCATTCACCTCGGCCTGTCCGCTGCCCGAACGCTGCGCGATCGCGCGCATGCGCATGGCTAGCTGTTTGTAGCTGAACGGTTTGCTCAAATAGTCGTCGGCGCCGCACTCGAAGCCCTGGACCATGTGCTCCTCATCGCTCATAGCCGTGAGCATGATGATCGGGGTCGAGGACTGCTTGCGGATCTTGCGGCAGATTTCCATGCCGCTGATCCCAGGCAGATTGACGTCCAGCAGAATGAAATCTGGTTGCTCCGTTTGCCACCGCTCCAGCGCCCTTTCGCCATCGGTGACCCCGACAACCTCGTGGCCGTATTTGCGCAAGGCGTATGTCGTCAAATCCAGGAGATCGGTATCGTCTTCAGCCAAGAGAACCCGCACGCTGACATTTCTCCAGTGTGTCTTCCTGACGCAGCCACTTGGGGGCCTGGTCCCGCGTAGCCTAATGGCAGTTGGCGCACAGAAGAGTTACAGCCACGTGATAGAAAGCGCACGGGCGGGCGCACGACCGTTACAGTGCTGTGCGACCCGCTCACATCACGAGCCTCCTCGTTTGAACCGCCATCGCACAAGCGTGTGGGCTAATCAGAAATGCTGACCTTACGCTGGCTTGACGCCGATTTTACGCCGGGCCTGCATTGTCTCGTCCAGTCCGAATGCTTGACCACGTCCTCCGCCGCGCATCGATGTGCGCGCTCGCGGTTGTCGCCGCGCTCCTGTGTGTGCTTGCCTCGATAGGCCTGGTTACAGACCTGCTGCCCGCGCGTCAATTCTTGACCGTGGCGCTGCTCATCATCATGGCGAGCGGGCTGATTCTCGCCTGGGCGAGTCGCGAACAGTTCTGAAGCTGGTCCAGTAACGGCTCTCGTTGGTCGGTTGAATTTTCTCAACCAGCGTAACGCAAACTATGCGAGTGCCCGAGCGCTCCCACAGGCGATTACCCAACAAGCAGGCGTTTGACAGCAAAGCCAGCTCTCTGGCTCCGCTCGTTGCGCTGGCCGCGCTGGTGTGGCTGCTCGAGCTGCTCGACGGAGTGACCGCCGTCGTGATGATGCGTGATCACGGCAACTTGGCCGAGCTCAACCCGTTTGTGCGAGGCGTCTTCGATGCTGTCGGACCGCTGGGCGTGGTGTTGATGAAGTTCGGACTGGCGAGCATCGTCCTCGCATCGTTCGTGCACCTGGCGCACAAGCGGCGCACGACGCTGGCCCGAAACTGCCTCCTGGTGGCGCTCGGCCTTGCCGCGCTCGGGGTCGCGTCGAACCTCGGATAGCGAGCTCAACCCGCGCCTTCGCTCGGCGTTACGCGGCTTTTACCGCCAGCTCCCATTATTGATGCGATGCATGGCCCGAGGCCGTCAGTAGCAGACTCAACGACTCACGCCCCCTGGTACACGGCGGCCGAGCTGCCTGGCACGGGCGCACGACTACTTCGTCGGCTGGAAGTCCTGGTGGCTATCGTCGCCGCTTGCGCCCTGGTGATTCCTGTGAGCCAACACGGCATCGCCCTTTCGCCGGTCGAGAACGCATTCGAAGGCGCGGCAGTTGGACTCATTCTGGTGAGCCTGTACGCGACGTACCGACGAGTGAAGGTGTATATCCGCGGCGATACGTCTCGCACAGCTTCGCTTGAACAGGCGGCGCGGATGAAAGGTGCATCACTGGTCGCCAACACGCTCCGCCATCGCGTTCTCAACAAGCTGGCGGTTGCGGCCGGTTACACCGAGCTCCTGGCTGACGATCCACGCCTGCCGGACGAAGTCCAGGCGCGAGCGAACATGATTCTCAACAGCACGATGGCCGCTGCCAGGACAATGCAAACGCTCGATGCGTCGGCCCTCGTCGAGAGCTCCGAAGCTTCCTCTGATCACTCAACTGAATGGACGCACCACCGCTGATGCACGCAAATCTTGTCGATATCGAAAATAGAGCTGGAGACGCCGCCGCGCCCGCGTTGCAGTTGTTCGAGGGTCCGGAATCCCCCGGCGGCCAGGCTGTGTGGGCGGACCAGCTCGTCAGTCGTGTGCTCGACGATGCTGACCGCAGGCAGACACAGCGCACTGCAGGCCGCAACACATCCGGCTTCCCGACCGGAATCCCTGGCCTGGACCGCGTGCTCAACGGTTTGAGCCCACGCGGTCTGTACATCCTCGGCGGCGCACCGGGCGCCGGCAAGACATCACTCTGCCTGCAGATCGCCTGCGAAGTTGCGCGGCACGCGCCGGTGCTGTACGTGACGTTCGAGAACTCGCCTGAGAATCTGGTGCTCAAAGCCATTTGTCGTCTTGGGCTTGTTCAACCAGGAGCGGTGGAACGTGGCCGTGCAGACACGAGCCGTCTCGCCGAGGGCGTGCAGGCATTCTCGAGCATTGCCGGGCGAATGGCGATCGTCGAGGGCACCAGCCGAACGACGCTCGATTCGATTCGAACGCAGGCGGAGCAAGTGGGATCGAAACACGACACTGGACAATGTCTGATCATCGTGGACTACCTTCAGCGTCTGGCAGTCCACCAGGAGTACGGCTCGATCGCTGAGAACATCGCATCGATCTCACTCGGCCTGCGGGAGCTTGCTTCCAGACTGGATTCGCCCATCGTCGCGATCTCGTCTCTTTCGCGCGCCTCGAATTACGACACGCCAACGCTGCAGGCGCTGCAGGGCAGCGAGGACCTGGAGTTCGCCGCGGACGTCGTGCTGCTGCTCGGCACCCGTCAGGAAGTGAGCCTGTCCAGCAGGGCCGCTATCCGCTCGACGGCCAGCGCGCGCTTGCTCGATCTGACAGTGGCCAAGAACCGATACGGCGAAGCCGGGAAGCGCGTTTCACTGGTGTTCCGTCCCAACGTCGGCGACTTCGTCGAAGACACGCGCGCCTGAGACGCGGGCAGCCAGGAGAAGCGCCGAGGTGCGAGTGTTGAGACTGCTGCCATCCAGATTACGCGGCCAGGGCTTCGTCGAGTATGGACTCGTCGTGGCGGTCGTCGCGCTCGTGATGATGGTCGGCGCGAACCGGCTGAGCGGAGCCGAAAGCGCGTACTTCACTGGTATTGGTCCCACTCTCGCTCCGGCCGCGCCGACGTACGCGGCCATTGGAGCACCGACAGTCCTGAGCGTCGCAACGGCGACTGGCACGTACGGTGGCACGGTGAGCCTGTCGGCAACGCTCACCTCGGCCGGCACCGGCGTCAGCGGGAAGATGCTCTCGTTCATGCTCAACGGAACTGCCGTTTGCGGTGGCGCCACTGGTGTCACCTGTCCAGTGACCAACGCCAGCGGCACAGCAACTCTGAGCAATGTCAGTCTCGCGACCATCGATGTCGGAACGTATGCGACCGGCATCGTTGCATCGTTTCAAGGTGACGCCAACTACCAGCTGGCGACGGCTACCGGCACGCTCATCGTCAATCAGGCCGCGCAATCGATCACATTCGCTCAACCCACCTCGCCGGCGGCGTATCAGAGCACGTTCAGCATCGCACCGACCGCCAGTTCAGGCTTGCAGACCCTCGTGACCGCCTCAGGCGGCTGTACGGCGGTTCAGTCCGGAAGCAGCTATACCGTCACAATGACGAGCAGTACGACGGATTGCGTGCTCACGGCAACTCAGCCTGGCAACACTGACTTCAGCTCGGCGCCGCCCGTGACCCGCACGGTCCACGCCAGCAAAGCGCAGGCGAGCATTACCATTACGAACACCACCCAGACCTACAACGGCTCGCCGAAGCCCGTCGCCGTCTCTACGAACCCGACCGGACTCGCATACACGATCACGTACTCGGGCAGCCCAACTCCGCCCACCAATGCTGGCACGTACGCAGTCAGCGTCACGATCAATGACACGCAGTATCAGGGCACGCAGAACGCCACCCTGGTCGTCCAGCAGGCGCCGGTGTCGGTGACGTTGTCGAACCTGACGGGCACGTACAACGGCACGCCGCATCCCGTGACGGTCACCACAAGCCCGGTCGGTCTGGCTACGACCACCACCTACAGCGGCAACTCCACTCCACCGACGAATGCGGGCTCTTACGCGGTCAGCACGGCGGTCACCGACCCGAACTATCAGGGTTCCGCGACAGCCACACTGACGGTCTCGCCCGCCACGACTAACGTGCTGGTGGACGCAAAGACCGTATCTTCGGCCAAGAACACCGTCGTGACGCTCACTGCATCGGTGTACGCCAGTGGCACCTCACCCGTTCCGTCAGTGGGTCAGGGAAGCATCACCTTCTCGTTCGGCGGTAACCCGCCCTGCACCGCACCGGCGCCAGTCACTGTCAGCGCGACCGGCGCGGCGACGGCAACGTGCACATTCAACAAAGCGGCGTCGGGACCGTACACCATCAACGCGTCATACACTCCGGGTGCGCCGGCTAATTTCTCGTCGAGCAACGGCTCGGCAACGCTGACCACCGTGGCGAATGGCTCGAAGAATACGAACCTTACCGTTTCGCCCGCACACGGCAGCGTCAGTGGCGGCCAGGTGACACTGTCCGCGACATTGCTCAACATCAGCAACAGTGCCGTAGCAGGCAAGTCCATCAGCTTTACCGTCAACGGGTCACCGGTGTGCGGCGGAAGCACGGGCGTCACCTGCCCAACGACCAGTGCGAGTGGCGTTGCGACGCTGGCCATAAACCTCGGCCCGGGCGCCTCGAGCACCTACCCGATCACCGCCACCTGGGCGGGCGACGCCAGCGCCCTGGCCTCCAACGGCTCAGCCCGGCTAACCGTCAACTGAAGACAATTCAGATGTTAGCCAGGCTCGCGCAGCACGACCTCCGTCGATGACGGAGGAGCATGCGTACGCTGCGCTCTCCGGCAATGTGCCGTGCGGCGGTGCTTCCGTTCAGCCGATCGCGCTGC
>JAFAPL010000178.1 GCA_019247135.1 Chloroflexota bacterium
CGGCACGGCCCCCGCGACGTCGCCCTGTCCCCACAAGAAGTCTCCGAACGTGACGAGCGCCTGGCCCAGCGCGTATTGGGACTGCACCGTCTCCGCGAGCTCGATGCTTTCGTGCAGCACCTCCGCGGCATGCAAATCCAGTGGACCGGTGACCCACAGCAGCGCTCGTCCAAGGTACGACAGCACCTGGCTGAGCAGCGGTGGCTCGTCAGCTTGCCGCGCCGCGGCGGCCGCGTCCTCCAGATAAGCGACAGCCGACGAGTGCTCGTGCAGCAAGAACGCGCTCATGCCCAGGTTGAGCAGCGCCCGCGCGGTTTCGCCTGCCTCACCCTCGGCGCGAGCAATCGCCAGCGCTTCCTCCGCAAACGGCCCGGCGCGTTCCGGCTGACCGCCGCGCCAGCACAAACTCGACCGGGCGTTCAGCGCCCGGCATCGATCCATCACGGGCACATGGTCCACACCGCGCAGCGCGAGCGCCTGCTCCAGCCACGAGCTTCCTTCCTGGAAGTGGCCGCCTCGCTCCCATAGCAAACGCAGACCGGCCGCGGCACGGAGAGCCGCCGGGTCCGCATGGTCCAGGGCCCATCGCAGCGCAGCTCTCAGGTTGTCGTGCTCGCGCTGAAGGCGTTCGAGCATCAGCATTTCGGCCGATCCGGTCGGCTCGGGGGCACCGATTTCGGGCAGGTTCAGCAGCACCCCAGCGTGCCGGTCGCGGTACACAGTCGATTCACCCGACAACTCCAGCCGTTCGGCGGCATATTGACGGATCGGCTCCAACAAACGGTAGCGCGCGGCGCTCTCGCGCGCGTCCACCTGGAGCACGGACTTATCCACCAGTTGCGCAAGTGTCTCGAGCACATTCGAGCGCTCCAGACAGCCGCCAGAACACACGTCCTCCGCCAGTTCGAGGGTCCAGCCACCGGCAAACACGGACAGCCGACGGAGTAGCGCTTGCTCACACTCGGACAGGAGCGCGTGGCTCCAGTCAATGGTGGCGCGCATGGTCCGGTGCTGCGGCAGCCCGGAGCGGCTCAGGCTGCTCACGCTCAACGCTCCGGCCTCCTGCTCCAGCCGCTCGGCCAGCTGCTGCGGGGTCAGCAAGCGTGAAAGCGCGGCGGCGAGTTCCAGAGCGAGTGGGATGCCATCCACGTTGACGCAGATGCGCGCAATCGCCGCGGCGTTTTCATCTGTCAATACCAGTGCGTTGTTAGCGGCGCGTGCGCGTTCGACGAACAGGCGTGCGGCGGGAAACTCCATGATCTGATCGGCGGTAACGAACGCCTGGATATCCGGCACCTCGAGCGGCCGCACTAGCCACGTCGCCTCGCCGGCCACCGCCAACGGCTCGCGGCTGGTCGCCAGAATCTGAAGGTCAGCGCATTCGCCGAGCAGATGTGTGCTGAGCGCCGCGCATGCCGCGACGAGATGCTCGCAGTTGTCGAGTACGAGCAGCAGTCGTTTGTCACGCAGATAGTCGGTCAGGCGCTGCGTGGTATCCCCACCACGAATGTCTCGCAGTCCGAGAACGCGCGCGACGGCGTCCGTCACCAGGGCAGGGTCGGTCAAACCAGCCAGCTCGACGATCCAGGCTCCATCGGGATAGCGCGGTGCGTTGTGTCGCACGATTTCCTGTGCCAGGCGTGTCTTGCCGACACCGCCGGCACCGACCAGCGTCAACAGTGGCGCCGTCGCCAGGACCGGCACGAGATTCTCGAGTTCGTGGTCGCGGCCGACGAAGGTCGTGAGACTGCGTGGCAGATTGTTCATCGGCGGCCGCTGGGGTGTCGGCGTTTGCCGCGGCTGGCTCGCAGTAGGCCCCGGACGCAAGCGGCGGCGGTTGTCGATCAAGCGCTCGAAAGCCTCGCGGTCGGCGCCACTCAGCCCGAGCGCACGGACAAGCAGCGCGACCGTGTCACGTCGCGGGACGTGTGCCCCGCCGCGTTCGAGCTCGCTGATGCTACGGGGGCTGACGCCGGCACGTTCGGCCAGCTCCTCTTGCGTCAGGCCGGCTGCTCGCCGATGATCGCGCAACAGGTCGCTGAAGATCGCCGCTTCGCTCGGCGCCACGGGCCGCGATTGTCGCAAAAAGCGCGCGCGGCCTGCTGATTTGCGAACCGCGTTGCGAGTCTTGCATGGTCACCGGCAGGCCCGTAGACGAGGATGCGCGCGTGAAAAGCATAGTCACGCGGGCGCCTCTGTTCCCTCTTGCGCTCGTTTTCCTATTCGCGACAGCGTGCGGCGCCGGCACCTCGGCGCCACCTCAAGCGAGTACCGGTGCCATCCAGGCACATAGCGGTGGCATCCTGCGGATCGGACAGGACGCCGCGGACCTCAGCTCGCTGGATCCGCACTTCGCCTCCGGCACCCAGGACCGAGCCCTGGTCGACATGGTCTACAACGGCTTGATTCGCTTCGCGCCGGGCGACTCGACCACGTTCGAGCCCGATCTGGCCGTCTCGTTGCCGACTCCGACGGTCAACGCCGATGGCACCGAGACGTGGACGTTCGCCTTGCGTCACGGTGTGATGTGTCAGCCGTCCGACGGCGTCGCGGCCTATGAGCTCACCTCCGACGACGTCGTGTACTCGCTCCAGAAGGCGGCGACCAAGGACACGTCGGCGTACTCCAGCGACTACGATGGCATGAAGTTCAGCAGCAACGGCCAGTACAGCGTGGCCGTGACGTTGACCAAACCACTCTCGCCCGCGCTGTTTTATCCGCGGTTCGCGAATTACTCTGGCGGATACATCCTGTGCAAGCGAGCGGCGCAACAACTCGGTCTGGATGGACTCAAAACGCATCCAGTCGGCACCGGTCCGTTCACGTTCGCGCAGTACAGTCCGAAAGAGAAGGTGGACCTGATTGCCAATCCGGCGTACTTTCGCGGCAGACCGCAGCTCGACGGCATCGAATATCGATACATGCCGGACCTGAGCAGCCGCGAGCTGGCGCTGCGCAGCGGGCAACTGGACGTCATTTTCGGCAAGGCCGACCAGAAGTGGGTCGAGCAGATGTCGCAGGCCTCGAACACCAGAGTGGACGTCTTTGGCGTCGGGGAAGTCTCGACGATCTTCTTCAATACCGCCAAGCCACCATTCGACAACTTGACGGTGCGTCAAGCGGTTGCGAGCGCACTCAATCGCGACGAATTCGCCGCGCTCTATGGAGACACGGTCGCACAGAAAGTCTTCTCGCCCGTGCCGCAGCCGTTCATGGCTGGCGGACTCAACGAGCAGGACGCGACGGCCCAGCACGTGAATTATCCGTACGACCCGAACCGAGCGCGTGATCTCCTGAACCAGGCCGGCCTGGGCAGTGGCTTCGAGTTCAGCGTGGTGTCGTCGGAAATGTCGGCCTATCGCGTCATCTATGAGTCGCTCCAGGCGCAGCTCGCGCGCGTTGGCATCAAGATGAACATCAACGTCGTCGATCACGCGACGATGCACGACCAGATTCGGAAAGACGTCAATCCGCTCGTGGTGTACGTTGCATTCCGTCCAACAGCCGACGCGTATCTGACGCAGTTCTTTCACTCCGATGCGATCGTCGTAACGGGCAAGAATCCGAACACGAATTTCGCCCATTACGCCAGCGTCGACGAGCAGATCGACATGGCCCGCAACGAGCCAGACCTGGCCCGCCAGGAAGCCCTCTGGAAACAGGCACAGACAAAGGCGCTCCAGGACGTGGTGGCGTACCCGATCCAGTACACCAACCAGGTCTATGCGCGCTCGACGAATGTCGATTACAGCCACCAGTTGAAGTCCGTCATCCAGCTGTATCCGGGCATCGACGAAAAGACGCGCCTGGCTCAGTAGCAAACGACGGCGACCGATTACTTGCATGTTGCGCTATGCGCTCCAGCGCGTCCTGATGGCCGTCCCGGTGTGTCTGAGCGTGCTGACGGTCGTATTCGTTGTCGTCCGTGTGCTGCCTGGCGATCCAGCCCAGGCGGCACTCGGCGACAACGCCTCGCAGGCAGCCGTTCAGACCGTGCGCACTCGCCTCGGACTCGACGCGCCGTTGCCCATCCAGTACGTGAACTTTTTGAAAGACCTTCTGCGTGGCGACTTCGGCACGTCGATGATCAACGGTGCTCCAGTCCGCGACCAGATCGCCTACAACCTGCCCTACACACTCCAGCTCATGCTGGCAGCACTCAGCATTGGCACGGTTTTCGGAATTCTCGCCGGTACGCTGTCGGCGCGGGCACGCGATCGGTTCGCCGACTACGTGGTCCGCATCCTCTCTGTTGCTGGCCTGTGCGTACCCGCGTTTTATCTTGGCATTCTCCTGATCCTGGTCGCCGGCGGTGAGCTGCCCACCGTCGGCGGCGGCAACTCGAACAATCTGCGCGACGTCTTCGCGCATCTGATCCTGCCTGCCACCACGCTCGGCCTGCTGATGACGGCCGCCGTCTCGCGCTTGACGCGCAGCGCGGTGCTCAACGTGCTCAATCTGGAGTTCGTTCGCACGGCGCGTGCGAAAGGCCTCCAGGAACGCAACGTCCTGTTCATGCATGCGGTCCGACCGGCATTGCTCCCGATCGTGTCTTTGTCCGGAGTCTGGGCCGTGTCGCTCGTTGGCGACTCCGTGACGACGGAGATCGTCTTCTCACGGCCGGGGCTGGGCAAGCTGATAGTCGGCGCCATGCTCCAGCGTGACTACACCCTGGTGCAGTCTGTCATGGTGGTGTATTCGGTCCTCGTAGTCGCGATCAACGTGTGCATCGACCTGGCGTACGGTGTGATCGACCCTCGCGCGAGAGGCTGATGCGTCAGACTTTGACACTGGTAGGCGGCGTGCTCGCACTACGTCAGAGCTTGACACTCGTAGGCGGCGTGCTCGCACTGGGCGTGCTCGTGGCCACCCTGTTTGCGCCCTGGATTGCGCAGCACGATCCATTCGAGCAGAACGCGATCGCCCGTCTCACACCGCCCGATGTGACGCACATGCTCGGTCGCGACGGGTTTGGTCGTGACGTCCTGGCGCGGCTGCTGTACGCCGGCCGCGTCTCACTCTCGGTTGGACTTGGAGCCGTTCTGCTCGGCGGAGCCATCGGCACGCTCCTGGGAGTGCTCGCCGGCTATGGCGGCCGCCGCCTGGAGAACGCGCTGATGCGGACCATGGACGTACTGATGGCGTTTCCGAGTCTTCTGCTCGGCCTGGTCGTGCTGGCGGTGGTCGGAGCCGGAGTGGTGAAAAT
>JAFAPL010000180.1 GCA_019247135.1 Chloroflexota bacterium
GTGAAGTTCCAGGTAAAGCCACCATTTGCGCCAGCGGCGTCACGGACGAGCACCCGAGCGGTATGTGTGCCGACCGACAGGCTCGCGACCACGTGAATCGACCACTGGCGCGGGGTCTGTTTGTCGATCTGAGCACCTGCATCGGCGCCATCGACGGCCAGCGACGCAGACGCCAGATCGGCGCCGCGTCCGACGAGCACTGCCGAAACGGTCACGGCCGAACCTGTGGCAACGCTGCCATTCGCGGCTGGCACGATGGTTCGCACGATCGGCGGCGCCGCCGCGACGGACGGGGACGCAAGCGCAGACGCGCTGGCGCTGAGACCCGGCGACGGAGCAGCGTCCACGCCGGGTGACGGGCTCGAAGTTGCCTCTGGCGAGGGACTCGCCAGGGCACGCAGGCGAAGGGCCTCGGCGGGCTCCAGGGTGGGCGGGAGGCCTGGCGCGGTCGGGGCCGGAGAGCCAGGCTGCGCGCCGCGAAGCGGTCGGCCGATCGCAGGCGAGCAGCCGACCATCATGGCCATGGCGCCGCCCAGGATCAGTGTCCCCGACCAGTGCATGTGGCGTGAGTCTAAGGAGTTCGGCTGCGGGACTTAAGAACAACTTCGCTACAAGCGTGCGCCGCATAGCACAGTGGGCGTCACGTAGCGCGTCACGCGAAGCGTCACGTGGCGAACAAAAAGCGTCACGTGGCGACCCGAAAGCGTCACGGGCGACCAAAAGCGTCACGCCGCGACCAAAAAGCGTCACGCCTGGACCAAAAAGCGTCACGCGGCGGGCGGGCGCATTTCATCGGGGGGAGCAACGTAGCGTGTACGGTCTAGGTCAAGACACCCGTCAATGCTCTTTGCCCTCGGCTGCTGGCTGTTCCGACATCGCTGGATCGTGCTCGCCGTCTGGGCGGCCGCGTTGCTGGTCGCACTGCCTGTTGCCCCGCACGTCTTCCGCGCACTGAACCCGGGCGGCTTCGATAGTCCCGACCTCGAAGCATTCCGCGCAAGCCAGTTGCTCGACCAGCGCTTCGGCTCGGACCCAGCCAGCCTGTATCTGGTCTATACAGATCCCCCAGGCGTGAGCCTGAGCCCCGCAGATCTGGCCCAGCAGGTCGAATCTTCCCTCGCCGACGTGCGCCAGTTGCCCGAGGTGCAGCAGGTCGTCACGCCCGCTGAAAACCCGAGGCAGATCGCGCCCGACGGTCAGGCGGCCTACGCGACGGTCACGCTCTCCGCGGACGCGGGCAACGTGCAGACGGCCGTCCCTCGGCTCCAGGATGCGCTGCGACCGACGCAGGCCACCGTCACTCTGACGGGCGCGCCCGTCTTCTACCAGGACATCTTCGACGTCACCGAGCGAGACCTGCGGCGCGCGGAGCTCCTGTCGATCCCGATGGCGGCGGTCGCGCTCGTGCTGGTCTTCGGCTCCCTGGTTGCGGGGGCGGTGCCGGGCGTCGTCGGTGGGACGGCGGTCGCGATCACGCTTGCGCTGATGGTGCTGCTGAGTCAGGCCATGCAACTGTCGATCTTTTCGCTGAATCTGGCGACCATGCTGGGGCTGGGTCTCGGAATCGACTACTCGCTGTTCATCGTCAGTCGATTTCGCGAGGAGCTCCGGCGCGGCGAATCAGTCGAGCGCGCAGTCGCCTGGTCCACGGCGACCGCGGGGCGGGCGGTGCTGTTTTCAGGCGCGACAGTCATGATCGGACTGCTCGCGCTGCTTACGTTCGACATCACCGCGCTGCGCTCGATGGGCATGGCTGGAGCGCTGGTGGTCTTGCTCAGTGTGCTCGCGGCGCTGACGCTCTTGCCCGCCATCCTGGCCGTGCTCGGCGCCCGCATCGACGCGGTCTCGATCGGGCCGCTGGCGGCCGCCGCGGCGCGGACGGGCGATGGCGAAGGATTCTGGGCGCGGTTGGCGCGCCTGGTCATGCGCCGTCCGATACAGGTGCTCGTGCCGCTGCTGGTACTGCTCATTGGACTCGGCGTGCCCTTTTTGCGTGTGGAGTTCGGCGCCCCGGACGCGTCGATTTTGCCGACCGACGTCCAATCGCGGCATGGATTCGACCTGCTGCGGACGCACTGGGGCGAGGGTGAGTTGTCACCGGTTCTCCTGGTGTTTCAGACGACTGATGGTCAGCCCGTGCTGCAGCCTCAGCGCGTGGCGGCGCTGGCGGACTTCATGCGACGTGTCCAGTCAAGCCCGACCGTGTCTCGCGTGAACAGCGTCGTGTCGCTGGATCCCCGCATCACACCGGACCAGTACGCG
>JAFAPL010000207.1 GCA_019247135.1 Chloroflexota bacterium
CGCAGCTCCGGCGGAGTCCATACAAGACCGAGCCGCTCGTACAGCTCGACTTCGCTCTCACCCGCGAGGCGCTGCCCGGTCAGCTCGTCTTCGAGACCGAGTGCCGAAAAAGTCCAGCCGCGCTCGGAAGCCAGTTGTTCGAGGCGCGTCACATGCGCGTGTGAGCCCGTGTACCACACGAGCGCGCTGCCCCATGCCATGCGCGGGACGATGATCAGGCGCACGTCGAGGCCGCCGTAGAGGCGCACGGTTGCGCTGTCGGACGCACGCTCGCGCACCTCGACCAGGTTCGGCAATCGCAGGAGCCCGTCGACGAGCCGCTCGGCTTCCTCGAGATCGTCGCGCGCGGCGAGCAGGTCGACACCGCCGACGGTGTCCTGCATGCGGCGGACGCTGCCGACCACCGCGATTCTGTCCGCCTCGGTGGGCGAGCCAAGTGCTTGTTGCACCTGGTGGACGGCGACCCACGCGTCAGACAGCAAGCTGCGACCGGACCGCTGTTTCAGGCGCTCCAGGCTGGCCAGCACGTTCTCGGCGAGCTTGTCGCTGAATCCAGGCACGTCTCGGAGTCGGCCGTCACGTGCGGCCTGCTCGAGTTCCGCCGCGGAGCTGACGCCCAGTTGTTTGTAGAGCGCCCGCGCCTTGCTCGGGCCCAGTCCTGGGACTTGCATGAGCGACGCCAATCCCGCCGGGAAGTCGCGGCGGATCTGGTCGAAAAACTCCATCCGACCGGTGGTCAGGTACTCGATGATTTTTGCCTCGAGCGCGCCGCCGACACCCGGCAACTGCCGAAGGCGGCCTTCCTTGAACAGGTCGTCCAGACGCTCGGTCGCGCTGCCGACGCTGCGTGCGGCCGTGCGATAGGCGTTGTAGCGATAGATGGGCTCGCCTTTGAGCTCGAGGATGTCACCGATCTCGGCGAACAGCCGCGCCACTTCGGCGTTCGCGTTGGAACGCGGCTCGTCCTCGGACATGCAGCGTTAGCATAGGAGCATGTCATCAGCGCCGTCGGAGTTACGGCGCAGTGGCCCGGACACGCGCGGCGTCACGGGCGCACATCGACGCGGGCCGCGAGCGGTGCATCGCGCCTTCGGTCTTTCCGACCAGGACGCGCTCGACATGTACTACGCGATGCTGGTCACCCGTCAGCTCAGCCAGCAGGCGCTGCGGCTCGCGTTCCAGGGCACCATCGACGTGTCGATTCCGTCCGACGGGCACGAGGCCGCCCAGATCGCCAGCATGCGCGCGCTGCGGCCGACCGATCCCGTGTACCTCTTCTATCGCAGCGTGCCAGCCGCGTATGCACGTGGGATGACGGCACGTGAAATCTGCCTGGGCTATTTCGGACGCGCCGACGACCCCTCCTCCGGTGGTAAGAACCTGGCTGGCCACTGGGCCAAACGCGAGCTGTGCCTGATGAGCGTCTCGGGTTCGGTGGCCACACAAATCCCGCACGCGGTCGGCTCGGCGCTGGGCGCCAAGCTGCGCGGCGAAGACAGCGTCTCGGTCGCCTATTTCGGCGACGGCGGTTCGTCCAAAGCCGACTTCCACGAGGCGCTGAATTTTGCCGCGGTGCAGCAGCTGCCGGTGGTGCTGTTCTGCGAGAACAACGGGCTGGCGATCTCGGTGCCCTTCGATAAGCAGTCGCCCGTTGCGCGCGTGGCCGACCGAGCCGTTGGCTATCACGTGGTCGGCATCAGCGTCGATGGTGCGGACCCACTGCAGGTGTACCGGGTGATGCGCGAGGCGGTCGAGGCGGCGCGTGCCGGGAGTGGTCCAGCGCTCATCGAGGCACGCGTCACGCGGCTGGGGCAGCACACGTCGCAGGTGGGCGACGAGCGCAGTCCACGCGAGGTGGCCGCGGCGCGCCGGGCGGACCCCATCCCGCGATTCGCGCGCTATCTCAGGCATGTCGGACTGCTCGATGACTCGCGCGAGCACGAGCTGGAACAGCGCGCTGAGGCGGAAGTTGCCGACGCGGTTGAGTTCGCCCGACAAGCTCCGATGCCGCCCGTCGCGCGGGCGTTCCAGGACGTCTACGGCCCGGAGTAGTCAGCGAGGGCGTTTGTCGATGACGCGCACGGCTTTGCCTTCGCTGCGCGGCACGCCGCCGGGTTGGCACAATTGAATGTGCATCGTGAGACCGGTCGCCTCCCGCAGCGCATGTTGCAGACGATGCGCGAGGGTGTCCGAATTGTCTGACGCGGCGACGGGTTCGCACAGCACGGTCAGCTCGTCCATGGGCCCGGGCCGCTCGACCACGAGCTGGTAGTGCGGCGTGAGCTCTCCCACCTCCAGCAGAACGCGCTCCACTTCGGACGGGTACAGGTTGACGCCGCGGATGATGAGCATGTCGTCGTGACGACCGCGGACGCGGCTCATGCGCACCGTCGTCCGCCCACACGGACATGGTTCATTCATGAGTGCGGCGATGTCGCCAGTTCGATACCGCAGCATCGGCAGGGCTTCTCTGGTCAGGGTGGTGAAGACGAGCTCACCCTCACCGCCAACCGGCACAGCCGCAGCGCTGGAAGGATCGATGACTTCGACCAGAAAATGATCTTCCTGGATGTGTGCACCGTTTCGGCCCTCGATGCACTCGGCCGCTACGCCGGGACCCACAATTTCAGAGAGGCCGTAGACGTTCAGCGCCACGATTCCGAGCTCACGCTCGATGGCGGCGCGCATGGCTTCGGTCCACGGCTCGGCGCCGAATATGCCGACTCTTAACGCCAGGCGGTCGCGGCTGATGCCTGACTCGGCGACTGCCTGGGCGATATTGAGCGCATACGACGGCGTGCAGCACAGCACCTCGCCCTGCAGGTCCTCCAGGAGCAGCACCTGGCGTTGGGTCAGTCCACCCGAGATCGGAATGACCGTACAGCCCATGAGCTCGGCGCCCTGATGAAAGCCGAGACCGCCCGTGAACAGCCCGTACCCGTACGCGTTGTGCACAACCATGCCCTGCTTTACTCCCGCGCCCGCGAGCGTACGCGCCACCACCTCTGACCAGACATCCAGGTCGGCTCGCGTATAGCCGACGACGGTTGGCTTGCCACGCGTGCCGCTCGAGGCGTGGACACGCACCACCTGCTCACGCGGAACGGCGAACAGGCCAAAGGGGTAGTGCTCGCGCAGGTCCGCCTTGGTCGTAAACGGCACGTCCTTCAGGTCCGCCAGCGACTGAACCTCTTCGGCGGCCTGGAGCCCCGCCCCGCGCAGCACGTCGCGGCGAGGACGCACGTGCTCGAGCTGGCGCTGGATGGTCGACCGCACGCGGTCGAGCTGCAGGGCTTCGAGGCGGTCGCGTGGCATGCTCTCGAGCTCGGGATTCCAGAGCATGCCGCAACGATATCGCGCGGACGGCTTACAGTTTGAGCATGGCGATCGCGTTCGAGCCGGGTGCGCTCAGCGGCGCTGGCTTGCCCGCGCACGAGCTGCGCGAATGGGCCGCATCGCAACCGCGCGATGTTGCTGATGCCGCGGCGAGTTCGCGATTTCTGTTGACTGGCGAACGACTACTCGGGCGGTTGCCGCCACGGCCCAAACGCTCTACAGCCGAGCAAGCCGCGGCCGAAGCGTTGTGGGCCGAGCTGCGAGCTGTTCGGCGGCGCTTTTTACGGGTTAGCGCTGGATCGTTGTACGCACGCTTGACCGATGACTTAAGCAAGTGCGTTCGTGTCGAAGAGCTGGTGTACGACGCCGCGGCTGCCGTGCCCGGACTGGTGCCCACGCGTGAGCAGGTCAGGGCCGATCGCGAGCGTCTGCAGAAAGACAAGGAAGGCTTCGAGATCGACCAGGGCGTTTTTCTGGCCCAGGTCCTGAGCGATCCTGCCGCCGGCAGCCATCTGATCTACTCGATGCTTCGGCCGCGGCACGAAGCAGTCGAGCTGTTCGGGGAGTTCCAGCGATCTGGCCGCGTCGACATCGGCGATACGAGCGTCGAGCGGCGGGGGAGCGTCGGTTACGTCCTGCACGGCAGCCCGCGCTTCCTCAACGCCGAGGATGACGCGACCACAACGACGCTCGAAATCGGCGTCGACCTGGTGCTGCTCGACCCTGCAATTGAGGTCGGCGTGCTGCGCGGCAAGCCAGTGACACACCCCAAGTACGCGGGCCGAAGGTTGTTCAGCTCCGGGATCAACCTGACGCACCTGTATCACGGACTGATCTCGTTCGTGGATTTCTTCATCAGCCGCGAACTCGGGCTCGTCAACAAGCTCTATCGCGGCCACAGCCTGGCCGAGTACGTGTCGCACGCGGTCGAAGAAACGTCCTCTGAGAAACCGTGGATTGCTGCCGTGGAGGGGTTCGCGATCGGCGGCGGATGTCAGATCCTGCTGACGATGGACTACGTGCTGGCCGAGCAGTCGAGTTTTTTCAGTCTGCCGGCTCGAAAGGAAGGGATCATCCCTGGCGTGTCGAACATGCGCCTTTGGCGCTTCGTCGGCGATCGCCTGGCGCGGCAAGCGATCCTGTTCGACCGCCAGTTCCCGGCCGACTCAGCCGAGGGACGTCTCATCTGCGATCGGGTGGTGCCCGACGGGGAAATGGACGCTGCGCTTTCGGAGACGCTGGTGGCGCTGACGACCTCAGGCGTGGTCAGCGCGGCAGGCAACCGCAAGGCGATCCGCGTCGGCCAGGAACCGATCGACGTGTTTCGCCAGTACATGGCGGTGTACTGCCGCGAGCAAGCCCTGTGTCATTACAGTCCGCAGTTGATCCGTAACCTGGAGTTGAACTGGGACGCGCAGCGACGAAAACCGTAGCTGCGCTCAGAACAGGCGCAACCACTGCTGGGCGAGTCGGGTATGGGCTTTGCAGCGCGCGCTGCCGGCGACGCCGTCCCATTCCGCGTGCGGCCAGAAGAGCACGTGCCGCAGGCCATCCTGGTCAGTCATGACTGCGTAACGGCCGATGACGGCATCGCAACGCTCGCATTGCTTCGCGTACGGATCGAAGCACCACTCGCCCGGGTGGAACTCCTTCATGGCGCGGGCGTTATAGGCAACTCGCCCGTCGAACACAATAGCTCGCCCTCCCCCGTTTGGGGCCTAGCTCAACTCGATCTCGTAGCGTTGGCCGGCCCGAACGGGAAACCGATGCGCCGCGACCGAGCCCCGGCTCTCATCGTGAAGTCGGCGCGCGCTGGCGTCCAACACGCGGCACCGACGCGGCCAATCTCCGAAATCGAGCAGGGCGGTATCGCCTTCGTACCACAATGAGAACCGCTGACCACGATACGTGAGAGGCCCGATGCCGAGCCGACCGCCTTCGAGAAGACGGGACGGCAGGCCAGGACAGAGCTCGAACACGTACGCGTCCGTCCGTCTGCTTTCTCGAAATCCGAGTAGATGGCGGATGACCAGGTTGGTCGTCGTCGCCCCCCAGCCGTAGGCGTCGTGACCGTCGAACGTCGACCAGTCCCGCGGCCAGAACTCGGGGGATGCGCCGGGCATGGGGCGACCCGGCTGGTCAGGTTCGCGGCGGGTGGTGACGCGATAGACACGGTCGACCAGTTCGGCCTGCAGCTCACGCATGCGGGCGTCGTGCCCGAGGGCTGCCGAGGATTCGACCAGTACGTACGTCCACGAAGGCCACATGCTCCAGGGAGGTGTCGCGTGCCGCCAGACCTCTTCAGCATCGAGCGGCAATCCGAGCAACAGCGGTGTCAGGGAGAGCGCGGAGTAGCGCAGCGGATCGACGCCCCAGTACGGCTGCGAGTCCCGCGGTTGCAATGCCCAATCTCGATACCGGCCTTCGCGCGCGTCATAGAGCTGGCGCGTTCTGTTCGTGTAGTCCAGGTCGATCTCGCGCCAGTGCTCGGCGGGCTCGGCAAGCTCGGTCGCAAAAAACGACAACACACGCGCGGCGTACGCGACCGTCGCCTGAAGCTCGACAGGACGAATGCGTCCGCTGATGTCCGCGTCGCCGCTGCCTGTCGGGTCGAGCCTGGGGTTGCCGTCCTCACCGGCTTCCCACGTGCACTTGTAGACGATCCACCCGTCGGCATCGCGCCGATGTTCCAGCCACCACTCCAGATACGCGCACGCATATGGATACAGCTGACGCAGCCACTCGCGGTCCAGCGTGCGCAGGTACATGAGCTCGAGATTCAGGAATGGCAGGCACCACGCGGGCGACGTGCCGCACACGCTGCCATCGACGGCGACCATGTTCGGCGAGCCGTCGAAGAAGACGCAGGGCACATTGGGCCGCGGCGCGTCTCTGAACATGCTGAGGACGGCGCGCTGTGCGAGGTGTGGGTCGGCGTAGGCCAGCCGCAACATGTCGAGCGCGCCCTCGGCCAGAACCACTCGCGGCCAGCTGACCATCCAGGCCGACCAGACGTCGGTGAAGATGCCCGATGCCGGTTGGACGAGCATGCGCGTGGTCTCGAAATCGTGGAACATCCCCTCGCGCCAGCCGGCTGGCCAGTCGCCTTGCAACCCTGGACAGTTTGCGTAGAACGCGTCGTCCTCGGCCTTCAGCCGGGCGTGCGTCGCGTCCATTGCTGGTAGCACTCGTTGCGCCATGGTCTGTGCGTTGGCGCCGCGAGCGAGCACTGCCTGGGAGAAATCTGCTGTTGCGAGTGCGAAATGCTGGTCCGACAGCACGCGGTCGAAGCTCACGATGCGTTCGTCGTCGACTGCCAGAACCGTTGCGTTCACGGTGCGAGCACACAGGGCGTCCTCGCCGTCCAGAAAGAACTGCGCCGACGCGCTGCCACCGGGCCAGGTCAGCTCGAACTCGAAGATCAGGCAGGAGTGGTGCGTACAACGGACGCGCACGCCGGCTATATCGAAGTCACGCCGGCTCTGGAGGAGGCGGCCGTCCAGCTCCAGCGCGAATGCGAGGCCCACGCGTCTGTGCGGCTGCCGCTGCGTCGGATAGACCCACTCGATACCGAGGCGGTCGAGCATCGTTCGCAAGTTGCCGCCTTGCGTGTCGCGCCAGGAGCGGGCGCGGTGGCCAGGGTTCTTCAGGTAGCCGAAGGGCGTGAAGTCGGCATCGACACTCACTGGCTGCACAGAATGACGCGGCCGCGCGCGTCGGAGTGGTACTCGAGCTGCTGGCCGCCGCCGCTCACGACGATCAAATACCCCGGCGTGACCACCTGAGCATACACATCGCCCTGGCGCGGACAGCCGAGGGATGCGTCGGGCCATTGCCGCGGCTCAACCCGATCGACGCTGATATCCGTATCCGAGACGCTCAGCCGTTGCGCGGCATCGTGCGTGGCCTGGTTGACGGCCTGTTGTGCTTCTGGGCCGGGACTGGCACTAGGGCTCACGCCAGGCTTCGGACTTGCGACGCTGGCTGGCGCCGCCGCTGGGCTCGGGCCCGGGGTTGGCGGGACATTCGATGCTGCGCACGCGCTGCTCAGGCCCACCAGACACAGGTACAGGTACAGCAACGCGCGCATCAGATCGCACTCTACTGCGCTGCGCGGCTTCAACAATCCACGACCCGCGGTTTACTTGTGCGACACAAGTTGTCAACGTGTGCGCCGCAGGATGACAACCATGTCCACCAGTTCGGGAGGCTCCGCCAGAGACGTCCATCTGCGGTGCGCATGCTGCGGCGAGTCGTTCGTGTATTCGGCTGGCGAGCAGGAGCTGCATGCGCTGCGGGGTGTCGTCCGCGAGCCGCGCGCGTGCCCGGGCTGCCGCAGGCGACTCGGCGCCTCCTGACCGTGCCAGGCTGACCTCAACGCGGCGGCCGCATCGCGGCCAGTGGCTGCACGTCTGTATACACCCGGTACCCCCCGATGTCGCTGATGTGCGCCTGCCCGCCGACGGTTCCAAGCTGGTCGAGAAACATTGTCTCCGGAAGCGTGTCCGGCACGAACACCCAGGCCGGGTTCGGCGTGCGCTGCACGTTGTCCGCCGGCGGCACATACCGATTGAAGCCACCCGAGATCACGTACGCGAGCACGGTCTCGCGTGTCTCGAACATGATCGGGTAGCCGATCCAGTAATCGGTGTACATCTGGTGGCGGTCCTGAGCGACCAGAAAATCCACTAGCTGGGACCGCGTTGCGGCCGTGCTGTCCAGCGCGTCTTCCGGTCGCCACAAACGTGGGTCGGTCGTCAGCAGACTCCAGACGTTCAAGAACACCAGGCCCACCACCGCGAGCCAACGTAGAACGGGTCGTAGCGACCACACGGCGCCGAACAACAGCGGCACCGTCGAGTACAGCGGTAACGCATAACGCGGCTCGG
>JAFAPL010000534.1 GCA_019247135.1 Chloroflexota bacterium
TACAGATCCGTGGCGAAAAACCGTCGTATGAGAACGCCAATGCTGAAAAAATATGCACCCAGAAATCCGAGGGTAACCACATTCAGGTTACTAACGACATGGGTCACGAAGTCGTCTACTGAAACGCCCTGCGCGAACAACTCGACGACCCCAAGCTCACCCGTCGGATAGATGATCAGGTGCCAGGCTCCGGCCAAGATCAGCGTGAGAACAATCAAGCACAGCAGATACTCGACGTTGCTGAAGGTACGGTCCTGGAGTTCGCGCCTGACGTTGGGGTTGGTGTAACCAATGTCTGTCAGCTCCGTGTGACTCGTCCGTTCGAGCGTGCGCACGAGCAATTTGTTTGTCCCACCACCCAGATCCCACAGGTCCATGTAGATCTGACGTAGACGGATGTCGCGCCGGCCGGCGATGAACAGCAATACCAGGAGCGACGGAAACAGGACGAGTGCCAGGTTCAGGATCATGATCACGAGGACGACGTCGCCTACTGGTACATCCGTTGCATCGGTGACGGCCTGTTGGAGTCGCGTAACCGGACTCTCCACGGCATCGATGGCGACCCACAAGCCCGGATTGACCGAATCGATGAGCGCCTGGTGGGAGACAGTCGATCGATTCGAATCCCAGGTGTCCTGCACGAGCTGAAGCGATGCCACCATTGCTCCGGTGGCACGCGCCGAGTCCTGGGCGAGATTCACCGCGGGATCCAGCATGCTGCGACGGAACGCTGTCACCGGCTGCTCACCCGACGTCGTCGTCGGAGTGGTCGTTGTCGTCGCAGCGGTCGTTGTCGTCGCAACGCTGGTTGTCGCCGGATCGCTGGCCTTCTCGCGAATCAGCAGATGCAGTTCTTGCATCCGCGAATCAGCGTCGCGGATTCCGCCTTGCAAGAGATTGAGATCCGAGGCGACCGTATTTTCCTTGATGGTCCTGGTTGTGTCGTCCGCCACTGACCAATCGTTCAGGTCACGCGCGAGAGTCTGTGCGTTCCTGCGGTTTTCGAGGTTCAGCGTCTGCAAGTCGGCGGCGCGGCGGCTCAAATCGCTGTGCAACTGGGTGAGGCGATTCTGCGTACTTTTGAATTCCTGGTAGTTCTGTATCAGCAGCGCGAGAAACGCTGTGATCAGCACCAGCCAGATACCGCGATAGTGCACCGGGGGCTGACGCGCGATGACATACAGGACGCAAGCGCTCGAGAGCCAGATCGCCAGCCATAGCCAGGCGTCTCCGACGGCGATCAACCCTGGGGCCGCCAGAGGCAGGACGGCCAGAACCGCGACGAGTACAAACGCGATGTACACGAAGCGCTGGCGCCACCACGCGAAATACGCGGGCATATACAACCTCCCCGGCGCCAAATCTCCCCGAGTCGCGCCTGGCGCGGCCAGTCTGAGGCACGCGGGCCGACCTGTCAACCACCGCGGAAAGCGCGGCATGGCTGGTCAGGCACGGCACGCGGTGACCAGCGGCCGCCACGCGCCAAACACGACTCCGAAAGCTCGAACGTTAGCGGGCGAGGGCGGCGAGGACGCCGCGGACCACGGCGGCGAGGCGCGGTTTGACCTGCTCCGCGGCGGCAAGCACGTCAGCGTGCGACGTCTCGCGCGGCGCGTTGGGTCCCACCGTCATGTTGGTGATCGTGGAGAGACCGAGCACACGCATCTTCTCGTGACGGGCGACGATGACCTCAGGGATCGTCGACATCCCGACGGCGTCAGCGCCGGCTCGCTGCAAGAACCTGATGTCGGCCAGCGACTCGAAGTTCGGTCCGCCGACCATGACGTACACGCCTTCGCGCAAGGCGAAGCCATGCTCGACTGCCGCCTGCTTCGCCAGCTTGCGCAACTCGGGGTCATACGCCGTCAGCATGTCGGGGAAGCGCACGCCCAATTCGGGGTCCTCCGGGCCGACGAGCGGGCTCTGGCCTGCCATTCCCATCAGGTTCAGATGATCGGTGAGCACCATCAGGTCGCCGGCGGCGAAAGCCTCGTTGAGACCGCCCGCCGCGTTCGTGACGACGAGCACCTCAGCACCGAGTCGGCGCATGGTGCGCACCGGCAACGTCACCTCCTGCGGGCTGTAACCCTCGTAGTAGTGAACGCGACCGCGCATCGCGACGATGGGCACGCCCTCGAGCATGCCCACGACAAACTGGCCCGCATGTCCCGTCACCGTCGATACGGGGAACTCGGGAATCTCGGCGTAGGGCACGACTGTCGGCGCGACAATTTCATCGGCCAGGTCGCCCAGACCTGTGCCCAGTATGAGGGCGACCTTCGGGGTCACGGCCGCCCGCGCGCGAACAACGCTCGCGGCCGCGCTCGCTCGTTGCGCCAGGCCGGTCACGCTTTGGATGGGACTGGCGACTCGGGTGACTGCCCCGCGACCTGCGTGTATATCTGCGTCGTGGCGATGCTGGCGTGACCGAGAAGCTGGCGCAACTGCTCCAGCTGGACACCCTCCCCGATCGAGTTCTTCGCGAACGAATGCCGCAATACATGCGGCGTGATGGCCGGTGGCAGCCCCGCGCCGCGAACGATGCCCTTCATCACGAGCCAGAAGCCCTGACGCGTCAAACGTAATCCGCGCTGGTTCACCACCAGCGCTTTCTCGTTGGGCATATTTCGGGTGAGATACGGCCGCGCGTCCTCCAGGTACTCCTTCAGACTCGCCACGGTCGCCGCATCGATGGGCAGGCGGCGCTCGCGGTTCGCACGACCGATCACGCGCACACGCGCATCAGCAAGATCGACGTCGTCCACGTCGAGCGTTACGAGCTCACCCACGCGCATACCTGTCGCGCTGAGAAGACGCAGCATGGCGTGGTCGCGCTTGCCCTCCGGCGTATCCCTCGCCTCGGTGTACGCGAGAAGCAGTTGGACCTCGTCGGCCGCGATCGTTCGGGGCAGGGGTTTCTTGACCTCAGGCGAGCCCAGCCCGGCCGTCGGATCGGCCGCGACCTCGCCCTTTCGCCACAGGTACTGGTAGAGAGCGCGCAGAGCGGCGGTTTTACGAGCTACAGACGCCGAAGAGTAGCCGCGCTCTCGCAGATGCAGGAAGTATCCGCCGAGTCGCTCCTTGTCCACGCTTTGCAGGGGGATACTGGGCTTGCCCTCCCGCGCGGCCATGACTTCCAGGAAATCCGTGAACTGCAGCAGGTCGTTGCGGTACGCGGAGATCGTGTTCGGCGACAGGCGTCGCTCACCCTGGAGGTTGTGGAGGACCTCATCGATGCGCTCGATCATCCTGGCGCACCGCTGTCAGCGCGCGGCGTCTGGTCGACGGGGAGGTCTATCGGGTCGAGCGCCGGGTGGCCGTGGTCCATTCGGACGGCGTCGGCGCGGCGGCATAGCCGCATTCTGACGCACGGGACCGGCGGTCGGCCGCGGCGGTGGCGTGGGTGCGCGTGGTGTGGGGCGCTCTCGCGGGGCAGGCTGCGCAGGCTGCTGTGCGGCGGCCGCGTGTTGGCGGTCCCACTGCCAGATGGTCCAGTAGTGCGGTCGGCGATACTCCTCGCCGTCGAGGTAAAAGCCCGGTATGGATTGGAAGATCTCCAGCCATATCCGTGCATCCCGACGGATCTTGACCTGGGCGCCGGTCGGGCGAAACGAGTTGAACGCCTGGTCGAGCAGATAGCGCACAACCGCGGTCTGTGGCTCTTCACCGGTCGTGCCGACATCTCGAATCGAAAGATTATCGTCAACCCGCATGTGGCATTCGATGAACCCGGCGACGTGCCACTCATGCGAGGGCCGATCGTAACGCTCCAGCACGAGAATGTCGCCCCGACTCGCCGCGCCGCGGTAGCTCTCACGACGGCCGGTGTGGTCGGGGTGTGCCAGTGTCGTCCCAATGCCGCGCCGCAACGCGGCGTCATCGGCAGCCTCGGCAGTCCGCACGCGGTACGCGAGCCGTCCTTCTTCCACGGCGCTCCCTGCGGCAAGCGTAGTCCCCCACTGGTTAGGGTTGCACGCGCTGGGTAACCTGCAGCCACTTCACGAACATCAACTTGCGTACCTGGCTGGCATCGAAACCGTAGGCTTCGAGTGAATAGCGCCACTTGTACAACGTGAGCTGATGCACTTCGTGCTCGGTCAGCGGATTTTCGGAGGCTGAGACTGACACTCCGACTGAAGGCTCTTCAGGCACACTGGGGTGACCGCTCGTGGGGCTGGGCTCTGCTATCACGGGGGCTGTCCTCTTGTCCGTCCGCCGTGCACGAGTTTTGTGCGACGGTAGGCCGGCTCGCTCGTGATCTTGCTTGATCGAGTGTTACGTCCGCGTTGCGACGAGCAGTCCTCGCGCTACACGCGAGTCACAGAGCGCCGCAGCCAGCGGCGAAAGAACACGTCGGGGACTCGATACGTGCCGCGCTCGACACTTTCCACGAGCTCGCGATCGACGAGACGGCTCACCGCCCGCTGAACGCCTGATGCGGAGCCCAGGCCGTGCAGACGTCTCAGGTCTTCCTGAAACAGATGCACCGTTTCCTCGGCGGCGACGGCTTGAAGCACACTGCGCTGAGGCGGCGTGAGGCTCTCCCAGAGCTCGGTGAAGCGCGGCGTCTCCGCTTCGAGAACTACTTCCAGGGCACGTTCGACCGTATCGACCGTGGCAGGCTTCTTCTGTGCGACCGCAAGCGTCCAGGTGAAGTACGCCAGTTCCTGAGTGTCATTCGGATGCGCGCCGGTCGCGGACACCAGTGATTCAGCCGCATTTGTCGCGATCTGCGAGTGTCCGGCCGCGAAGCGTTCGCGAATGAACGTGACGAACAGGTCAGACGGAATGGGTCCAAGTGTCACCGGGCGTGCCATCCGATACAGCGGTTCGCCGCCATCAGTGAAGATGCGCGTGAGCATGTGCTGACGACTACCCAGGAAGATGTGGGCGACCTCGGACTGTGTCTGGAAGACGGAGCGCATCGTGGCGGGGAGATGTGGGTCAAGATCGACCACCTCCTGGAACTCGTCCAGCACCAGCGCAACGCCACGCTTTCGTTCGCTGGCCACCTCAGCTGGAACGCGCAGCAGACCCTCGAGCGTTGCGTCGATGTCGCGATCGCCGGGGCCAATCGAAGGACCAAACTCGAATGCCACGGAGCCGTCGGGCTTCAGCGTCACGCGCGGGCTGAGCGCCAGGTGTGAAAAGAAGCTTGTTGCCTTCTCGCGGGCGCGGTCGATGCCTGACAGCAGGCCTTCGTAGAGCGCGGTCGCGAGCGCGTCGGCCAGGCGGCGTTTGCTGGGCGTCCTGAGAACGTCCACGTAGGCAACCAGGACACCCGCGCGCCGCACGTCGTCGATGACGCGAAGCATGAGCGACGTCTTGCCGAAGCGTCGGGGCGAGATGAGGACGACGTTGGTGCCGTTGCGAATGTCAGCGGCGAGCGCGTGTGCTTCGGCGTCGCGGTCGGCGAAGTACTCGCCGGACACGATTTTGCCGAAGCGGAATGGCGGGATCGCGCTCACGCTCAAGCACCATAACAGTATCGTATAATACTCGTTGGTATAAAGTCTGCGCTGGCGTGGGGGTCAGTTCCGATCAGCTCAGGCGGGCTGGCGCTCGACCAGCCAGAGTCATCAGGCCGCCCCGTTGGTGTCGTGTTTGGTGAGCGAGTAGCCGATACCCGGGCGCGTGATCACGTAGCGCGGGTTGGACGGCTCGGGCTCAACCTTCTGGCGCAGACGCGCGATATTGACCCGCAGCAGGTGCGCCTCGTCGCGGTAGGCCGGGCCCCACACTTTGGTGAGCAGATCGTCCTGGGTCACCACGCGGCCGGCGTTGCGAGCCAGGTACGCCAGGATGCGGTACTCCGTCGGCGTCAGATTGATCGGTTCACCGCCGCGCAATGCCTGATGCTGAGAAAAGTCGACCGTCAGGTCGCCCGTCGTAAACGAGGGCGTGGTCGCCTCCTTGGTGTACTGCTTGGCTCGCCGCATCAGGGCTTTCACCCGTGCCAGCAGCTCCGGCGCGCCGAACGGCTTGGTCAGGTAATCGTCGGCGCCTGCTTCCAGACCAGCGACCTTGTCGTCCTCGGTGTCTTTGGCCGTCAGCATCAGCACCGGGGCGATGCTGAACTCGCGCAGGCGCCGCGTCACCTCGCGCCCGTCCAGGCCCGGCATCATGATGTCCAGCACGTACAGGTCGGGCTCTTCCGACTCGGCCTGATGGAGGACACTCGGGCCATCCGCCACGGTCACCACGCGGTAGTTGGCCAGCTCGAGATTGCGCTGGATCAGCCTGAGCAGACGGGGATCGTCGTCAGCGACGAGAACGGTTTGCTTCTTGATGGTCATAAGCACCTTTCGAAGGACTGGAACTCACCGGAGCAGGAACAGTAGCGTCTCCCGCGCCCGCGTGCAGCAGGAGTGGCAAGGTGAAATAGAACGTGCTCCCGGCACCCTCTCCTTTGCTGTCAGCCCAGATGCGTCCCCCATGCGCTTCGACGAGTCCCTTGCAAATGGCCAGCCCAAGCCCCGTTCCGCCAACACGACGCGAAACTTCGCCGGCCACTCTGTGAAATCGATCGAAAATTCTGTCCAGCTCTGACCGCGGCATGCCCAGACCCTGGTCGGCGACCGACACGACCAGCTCGCGCCGCTCGATGTTTGCCTTCACTCCGATGTGCCCACCGTCTGGCGAGTACTTCATCGCGTTGGTGACCAGGTTTTGCAACACCTGGTAGATGCGCTTGTCATCGGCGTTCACCCACGGGTCTTCCTCCGGCCATTCGACTTCGAGATCGTGCCGTGTGGTGGACAGTTGAACTTTGCGGACCACCTCGTGCGCCAGGCGGCCGAGGCGGGTCGGCTCACGGTCGATGCGCAGCACGCCGGCCTCGAGGCGCGACATGTCCAGGAGGTTTTCGATCAGCTCGCGCAGGCGGTCCGCCTCGGAGTCGATGATCTCGAGGAACTCGCGCTGCTCCTGTTTGCGCAGCTTGTTGCCATACGTGAGCAGAGTGGTGGCGTAACCCTTGATCGACCCGAGCGGGGTGCGCAGCTCGTGTGAGACGGTGCTCAACAGCTCCGTCTTCATGCGGTCGAGCTCCCTCAGGGCCTCGACCTTGCGGGTCTCTTCCAGCAGGTGGAGGTTGTCGACAGCCAGTGCGGCATGGTTCGCGAGCGCTACGACGAGTCGCTCTTCGGTTGGCGAAAACGCTTCTTTGAGCCGATTCTCGACGTCGACGACGCCGACCACCCGCCGCATGAGCACCATGGGCACGGCGAGCTCGGAACCTTGCGCTTGTTCGCTCGGCTGAACGTCGGGCTCATCGTCGGAGTCGGCCCACGCCAGGCCTGCTCGGGCCGGCTGGCCGCTCACGAACGCACGCATGGCGAGAGCCGACGGTCGGCGACGGCGGGACGCATCGGCGTGATCTTCGATCACGAGCCGCGGCGTGCCAGTGACCTCATCGCGCAGCCAGATCGTCGCTGCCGAATAGTTGAGTCGCTCTTTCAAGATCGGCAGGAGTTGCCCGACGATCTCCGCACCCGAGTGGGCCGCGTGTGCCGACTGGGCGAACTGGTACAGGGCACTCAGCTCCTCGAGTCGACGGCGTTGCAGCGCGTGCTGGTAGGCATTGTCCAACGCGACCGCCACCTGGGACGCCAGAAGCTCTGCCTTGGCGAGGTCGCGCTGGCCGTAAGCGGTCGGATTCTTCGAATCGACACAGACAAGGACGCCCTGAACTCGGCCGACGTGCACGACGGGGACGGCCAGCAGCGCCTGTGCTCGCAGGAGCACGTTGAAAAAGCCGTTGCTGAGATTTGCCGTCGGAACGTTGTGGACGATCTCGGCCGCACCGGTCCGCGCAACGCGCGCTGAGAGCGCCGTGGGGTCGTCGATCGGCAGGCGTCGACGCAGCAGTGACTCCCGTTTCGGCGTCAGCACCTCGACGGCTTCGAGCTCGTCAGCCGTGGAGTCGAGCATCCACAACAGCACCGCATCCGCGCCGAGCGCGAGCTGGGCCGCGCGACACACGAGCTCGAGCGTGTTCTTGCGGTCCAATGCCGCGACGAGCGCGCCGCCGACATCACGCAGTTTTTCTTCGAAGACGCCCGACCGCTCGACGCGCTGCAGCAACTGACGATTCTCGACCAGCGTGAGTACGAGTCGACTCACGATCAGTCCAAACAGGGCGATCACGCCGAAAAACCCGGTTCGAGTCGCGGCACTGCTGAGCGCCGCCAGCGACAACAGCACGATCGCCGCCGCCGCGGCCACAGCAGGCAGGAGGCGCAGGCGCGACTCGGGCGGAGGGTCGTCCGTGTCGACGGTCGATGCGCGACGCCCCAGCCAGGCCGAGCGCGCCAGACACAGCGACGCGTACAGCGCTACTCCGGGCACCGCGAGGAGCGATGCGCCGTTGACGCCCAGCTGACGCCCGGCATCGCCGGCGGACTGAGCCGACAGCACGAGCACCGCGCCGAGCAGGTAGGCGTCCGACCCGCGCGGGTCGGCGCGAAGATTCGGTCGCGTGGCAACAGCCACCGCGTACGCCGCGGCGATAGAAGCGCCGAGAACAGCGGCGGCCGTGATGGACCGTTCAGTCGGCGCGACGAACGCCAGCGCACACAGCGCCACGGTGAAGCCGACGATGGCGGCGTCGAGCGCGAGGCACAAGGCGCCGACGGGGGCGCGCAGGCCGTCGCGATACGTTGTGGCCATGGCGACGAGCACGGCCGCGACGCCGAGCACGATGACGAGCCACGTCAGGTCGGCCGAGACGCCCTCCGCGCCCCGGGCCATCAGCATGAACATGATCGCTGCCGAGGCGACCGCCTGAAGATGCCAGCGACGGCTCTGGTCTTCGCCGGCTGGCTCGGCCATCGCGACCGCCAGCAGGGCGGAGAAACCTGCCAGCGCCACGGCCGCGATCCAGCTCGCCCAGCGTAGTGGCGGAGCGTCCAGCATCAGGTCTGACGCGGCCAGCGTCGCCAGGATCAGGACGATAATTCGGGCTCCGGCAGAGGCCCAGCGGCGGCCCTTGTGGGGTGTCTCAAAGCCGTCACGAACGGCCTCCGGCCGACCGGCACGCAGGCGCTTGTGAACGCGTGGACTCACGGGCCGATGGTGGGGCCGCTGGTGCGGCCTGTCCGTCGCGACCGGTGGAACGACCGTCAAGGCTGGCGACGAGCGCGGGTCCATGCTGGCAGGACCACTATATGCCCCTCGGGCGACGGGTTTGAACGGGCGTGCTATGAATGGGCGCGCCGCTGGGTCGAAGGGGTTGCACCCCTTCGAGATCC
>JAFAPL010000617.1 GCA_019247135.1 Chloroflexota bacterium
CTCCAGGTCGATGCCGTCGAGCGCGTTCTGACGGCCGGCATATACGTACGAAACGCCGCTCAGGCGAAAGGCGAGTCCCAGATCAGTCGCGGAGTCGGCGCGGCAACCCAAGGCCGCGATCATAAAAGAAATCGCCCTATCGGCAGACTCAGACCGGCGATGAGAAGCGTCGCGATCAGAGCGAGCCAGTCGGACGCCTGCATGCGATACGTGGAGTAGGTACGAATCTCGCCCGTGAAGCCGCGCGCCAGCATCGCCGTGTACACGTCGTTGCTCATCTTGAAGGAACGACTCATCAGTGCGCCCATCGAGCGTGTGATCCAGCGTCGGTCCTCGCCGCCACCCAGGCGAGCAACCACACGTGATTTGCGCGCCTCGAACATCCCGTTCAGCGTGTGCAAGAACAGAAAGATGTAGCGATAGGTCATCGATAGAACCAGTACAAAAACCTGAGGCACCCTGAGCGCGTAGAGGCTTTTCAGGACGTCGGCCCAGGGTGTCGTGAGGACGAGCAGGACGGCCAGCGAAACGCTCACGCCGACCCGGGCGACGAACACGACGGCGCCCCAGAGACCCGCGGCCGACACGCCAACCCGCACTGGACCGGCCGCGACGTCGAACAGGTGTTGCCCGGGCACGAAGAAAATCGACGGCAGAATCACAATGCCCGCAAACAAGGGGATGCCCAGCCACACGCGTTTGATGAAGAAGTCGAACGGCAGGCTGCTCGCGCGCGCGGCCAGCAGAATGGTCGCGTACAGCAGCAGGAGAACGCCGAGCGAGCTCGACGCGCTCGCGGCAATCACCGCGAGCAGAAACATCACCATCTTCGCTCGCGGATCGACCCGCTGCAGCCAGCCTGGCTGGCGCGCCAACTCTTCAGTGAAGACCGCTCGCTCAATCGAGCTTGCGATGCCCCCCACGGTGTGTTCGAGCCAGCCGATGTGGCCGTCCTTCTGATGTGCGCCGCTCACCCGCTAACGGCCCCTCTGGATTCCTGCACTTCAGTGCGACCAGGACGGAGCATCAGCATGCCGAACGCCCACACGAGTGCACCGAGCAGCAGCATCCCGAGCAACCCAGCAATCTCGTACCCGATGGCGGTGTGCCACATCGGCGCGTCATCCGCCCTGAAGAACGGCAGCGGCAGGTTGTACTCCTTGAACGGCGCGCTGAAGAAACCGGACAAGCTCTGAAGTCCTTCGGGGACGTAGCCGAACTCCTGCTGCAGGTCCTCGGGCTTGCCCTCACCGTAGGCAAAGCCGGGAGCGATCAGGCCGAACGGCGTCAGGACGGCAATCGCGACGTAGGCCGTGCCCACTCCGCGTATGGAGCGGGGCAACAGGAACCAGGCAAGTGGCACCAGGACGGCCGCGAGAACAGCGACCACGATCAGCATCGTGCCCACGCTGCCCCAATCGACAGAGGACCAGTCGGCACCGAACGCGTGGCCCATGTCGCCGCCGCCACTGACTAGCCCGGCTACGCCGAGCAGCACCACCAACGCGACAACGCCCGCCCCAACGAGCTGCCATACGGGTCGAGGCCGCGCTTGGCCCGTAGTCACCTCGGCGCCCGCCACGGTCGAGCGCAGTGAGCTCAGGTATTCGGGATGATGCTGCTGCAAGTAGGCGAACCCGAGTGCGGCGATGATGGCCTCCACGATCGATGCCCCGAAGACGTGGGCGACGAGCATCGCGGGGACCGCGACAGTCAGGCCGTACGGGCTGTATAGCGGCCGTCCGTCGACGTTGAACAGCATCGGCTGCAGGCCGAGCTCCATGCCCACGAGCAGCGCGGACACGGAGATGCCGATATACGCGGCGATGCCCGCTGCCCACACGCGCCGCGTGGACAGCAGCGGCGCCCGCCCCGCTAGCAGTCGGTAGGTGTAATAGCCGACCAGTGGCAGGACAACGCCCATGTTGAAGCAGTTGGCGAAGATCGCCAGGATGCCCCCGTCACCGAAGAACAGCGCCTGGATGATCAGGGCCGTGCTCACGACGATGACGGCCGCGGCCGGTCCGAGGACGATGGCGACCAGCGTGCCGCCGACACCATGCGCCGTCGTTCCGCCGGGCACGGGCACGTTGAACATCATGATCGTGAACGTGAACGCCGCGAAGATGGCCAGCAGTGGGACCGTACGCTGGTTCAGAACCTTGCGAACGCGACGGGTCGCGATGACCCAGGAGGGCACGGTGACCACGCCCATGCCGACCGAGAAGGCGGGCGCGAGGTAGCCGTCGGGGATATGCATCGGGTCCTCCCTCAATGGCGGAGTCTGCAAATTATTGCAACTACAGATCCGAGCAAGAGTGTAGCGGGTCGCATGCGCCGCGGTGGCGCGTTCGGCGGCTGCGATACTGAGTCGCCATGGCTCAGGGACGAATCAAGCTCTCGGCGACGGTGCTCGGGGCACCTGATCCACGAGCACTCGCCAACTTCTACGCGCAGCTGCTCGGGTGGAACTTCACCGCCAACGAGCCCGGCTGGGTCACGCTCCGACCACCGACCGGCGGGACCGGGCTGTCGTTCCAGGAAGAAGCCGACTACAGCCGGCCGGTCTGGCCGCAGAAGCCCGGCGAGCAGCAGATGATGATGCACCTCGACATCGGCGTCGATGACCTGCAGACGAGCGTGAAGCGGGCTATCGAGCTCGGAGCAAGTCTTGCCGAGTTTCAGCCACAGGAGGATGTACGCGTGATGCTCGATCCAGCCGGCCACCCATTCTGCCTGTTCCCCGCGGACTTCTAAGCTACACGGCGATGGGTAAGATCGACGATCGCTTGCGCGAGCTTGGCATCACCCTGCCGCCGGCGCGGGCACCTATGGCCAACTACGTTCCAGCACGCCGCGTTGGCAATCTGGTGTACACGGCAGGCCAGGTCTCAGGCACTGCCGAGCATGAAGTCAAAGGCAAGGTCGGCGCCGAAGTCGACGTTGAACATGGCCGCGAGGCAGCACGCATATGCGCACTGAATTGCCTCGCCGCGGTGCTGACTATTGTCCCGTCGCTGGATTCGATCAAACAGCTGGTACGGGTTGGCGTTTTCGTCAACAGTGCTGATGGGTTCAATCAGCAACCAGCGGTAGCGAACGGCGCGTCTGACCTCTTCGTCGAGATTCTGGGGGAAGCTGGACGGCACGCGCGAACAGCGGTTGGCGTGAACCAGCTACCAGCCGACTACACGGTCGAAGTGGAGCTCATCGTCGAGGTCGAATAAAGACCCCTTGCGATTCAGAAGACGAGTGTTATCCTCCTGCCGCACGCGCAGGAGGAAAGGGACAACTACTGTATGCCGATGATCGGCCCCTGGGAACTGGTTATTCTCCTCGTCATCGTCGTGGTCATCTTTGGCGCTGGTCGGCTGTCCCAGATCGGCGGAGCGCTCGGCAAGAGCGTCCGTGAGTTCCGTCAAGCGACGACGGACGAGACGCACCCGGCCTCGACCGCGACCACCACGACTTCGGCCAGCACGGTCCCGGCGGCGACGGTCGCTGCGCCGACGGAAATCGTCGCCAAGACATGTCCTGATTGTGGTCACCCCAACGCGGCTACCCAGAATTTCTGCAGCGATTGCGGGAAACCCCTCACCGTCGCTGAGCCGCGGCAAAACATCTGCCCGTCGTGTGCCACGGACAACCCAGCTGGACAGGCGTTCTGCGGTCAATGCGGAACGCGATTGACCATTCGGGCCGCCTGAGCACTCTCTCTCCGCACGAGCGCAGCGGGCTCATCTTCGCGGGCGGACGCGCCACGCGTCTGGGTGGCGTCAACAAGGCGCTGCTCGAGATAGGTGGGCGTCGCATCATCGACCGCATCCTGCACGCGCTCGAGCCGCTGGTCTCTGAATCCGTCCTGCTGACGAACGATGACTCGCTGCGCCATTTCGGGTCGGCGCGCCTGGTTTTCGATCCAGAGCCGCACGCGGGGGTGCTGCCGGCGCTGCTGGCGGGCCTCGACGCGGCTCAGGGGGAAATGTGCCTCGCAGTAGCGTGCGACATGCCGTTCGTGTCGCGCCCGCTGTTCGAGCACATGCTCGGGCTGGATGCCGACGTGGTCATTCCCAGAACCGAGCACGGGCTCGAACCGATGCATGCCGTGTATCGCAGATCAACGGTCAAAGCCGCGATCGAGGCGGCTCTCGCTCGCGGGGACCGTCGCATGATCAGCTACTTTTCTGATGTCACGGTACGGGAGGTCGCTCAGGAAGAATGGGCGGCCGTCGATCCCGCAGGCTACGCGTTCTTCAACGTAAATACGCCCGCCGACCGCGAGGAAGCCCA
>JAFAPL010000660.1 GCA_019247135.1 Chloroflexota bacterium
GCCTCGACCTCGAGCGACTCGATCTCGATCCCCATCGCGGCGGCGACCATGCGCAACGTCACTTCCTGGCATGCTGCCAGCGCGCCAAGCAGCAGGTCACCCGAGCACGGCACGTCGCCGACGCCGCCCACGCCCGGGTGCGCGCCCGATTGCCACACGATATCCGGCGCAGCTTCAGGCGAAATGGCACAGTGCAGCGGATCAGCCAGGTCACTCGCCGCGCTCTTCACGCGCAATGTGATGCGAGCCGCGTCAGGCTGCTCGTGGTAGCGGGCCTTGATCGGCGCCTGGAGCTCGCGCAGGTTCGTCTGGGTGGTGGGCATGCCTGAGGCTGCCACGCCGCTCGACAGGCGTGCAACAACGTTACGGCGCGGGGTCGATATCAGCCTTTGACCGCGCCGGCCGTCAGCCCCGACACGTAGTTGTCGACGAACAGCGAATACACCACCGCCACGGGCACGGACCCCAGCAAGGCACCCGCCATCAGCGTGCCCCAGAAGTACACGTCGCCTCGGATGAGCTCATTCACCACGCCGACCGGGATCGTGCGATTCCCGGTCGACGTGAGAAACACCAGAGCGTAGATGTACTCGTTCCAACTGAGCGTGAACGCGAAGATGAACGCCGACAGGATCCCGGGCAGTGCCAGCGGCACCACGATGCGCAGCATCGCCTGCACGCGACTCGCGCCGTCGATCAACGCGCTCTCCTCGAGCTCGCGTGGGATCGACTGGAAATACCCCGTCAGCAACCACGTGCAGAACGGCACCAGAAATGTCGGGTAGGTCAGGATGAGCGCCCACAGGGTGTTCGACAGGTTCGTCGCGCCGCCCATGTCGATCTCGCTGATTGCCGCCCCTTTGGCAGTCAGCCCCCACAAGCCGAGCGACACGCCAATGCCGAAGAGCAGAATCGCGGGTAACCAGCTCGCCAATGGGCCCCAGTTGACGCGCTTTTCGGGCGGCACGAGCAGCATGATCAGCGGCAGGCCGACCGCAAGCGTCGAGAAAATGACCGTTACCAGGAACAGCGGCACCGGCAGGCGCGTGATCACGATGTTCAATGGGATGAACAAAAGCGTCTGCGGAACAAGATAGGTAACGAAAGATATGATGCCGAGCAAGCTGGCTCCGCGGAAACGTAAACGCGCGAGTGCGTAGCCGGCCAATGTGCCGAAAGTCAACGAAACAACAGTGCTCAACGTCGCGACGATCGTGGTGTTCAGTGCCCAATGAGGAAACTGGGTGCGCGCAAACAAGTCGATGTACTGGTTGAGATTCGGATGGAACACCCAGAACGGAAAGACTGATGGATCGTTCACTTCAAGCTGCTGATCTTTCAGTGAGATCACCAGCATGTAATAGAACGGACCCAGCGTGAACACGAGGAAGAATGCCAGCGGAATCCATAACGTGAACACGCGATTGAGGTAGTAGCGCGCCGGGCGCTTGTTCCGGGTCGTGATGACGGCAGTCGCCGCTGCCATCAGGCGGCCGCGCCTCGTCGCGTGTACCACAGCTGCGCGATGACGAGCAGTCCGAGGAACGGCAACATGAACAGCGAAACCGCCGCGCCCTGGCCCAGACGCCCACCTTGCATGCCGATCTGGAACGCGAGCGTCGCAAACAGGTGCGTCGAATCCGCGGGACCGCCACGGGTCAAGACCTGGACGATCTGGAAGTCCGCGAAGGTCTGGATGATCGAAAACAGCATCACGATCGTGAGGACAGGCATGAGCAGCGGGACCGTGACATGGCGAAATCGATTGATTGCGTTCGCGCCGTCAATGCTCGCGGCTTCGTACAGGTCCTGCGGGATGGTCTGGAGGCCGGCGAGGAGCGAGATCGCGAAAAACGGCGTCCCGCGCCAGGTGTTGACGAAAATGACGGCCCCCATGGCCGTGCCCGGCTGGCCCAGGAAACCTGCGTCCGGATACGGGATATGCAGCGGGCCGAAAATCCAGGGCAGTGGCGATAGTGTCGGATTGAACGCCAGCAAAAATGCGAGCGTGCTCAACGCGGTGGGCACGATGTACGGCAGCAAGACACTCGCGCGAATCAGGTTCTTGAATGGGAAGGCCTGGTTCATCACCAGCGCCAGGCCAAGTCCGAGCGCGAGCTTGAAGACCGTCGCGAAGCCTGTGTAGATGAACGAATTCTTCACGGTCTGGATGAAGACCGGACTGTTGAGAAGATTCTGGTAATTCGCCAGACCGATGAACTTGCCCAGTCCGAAAATCTGAACGTCGCTCATGCTGTACCAGACGCCCAGGACGAACGGATAGGCGATGAAGACGATGAGCAACAGCAGCGCGGGCGTCATCAGCACATAGCCGAGTACGCCCTCACGATCGAACCAGGCGCCCGACGGAGCAGCTCTGCCGCGAACGAGCGCGCCAGCGCTCGTGACGCGCGTGCTGACGCTCACGACGAATAGATCTGCTTCATCTCGGCCTCGGCCTGGGCCACTGACTCCTGAGGACTCATGCCCTGGACGGCCGCGCGGGCGAACATGTTCACCACGACGTACTTGGCGAAAACCTCATTCGTTTGTGGAGTCGGCTGTCCCGAGTAGCCGAGCGCGCGCGCAATCCGTCCCGCGGTCCTGAACGGCGCGAGCGCTTTCGGCAGGCTGTCCCACATCGCGTTCTGTTCCAGACGTGTCCCAGGCCCGACCGTGTAGCCCTTTTGCAGCTCGAACCACTGATCGTATTGGGCCGGATCCATGAACCACTTGATGAACTCTTTACTCGCGTCCAGGTCCTTGCCCTTCACGTACGTCGGAATGCCGTGGGTATGGTCGAGGAACCAGGCCACCTGGGCAGACGGGCCTTTCGGCGGCAGGAAATGATCCATTTGATCGGCCCATGGCTTGGGCGGCGTCTTGCCGTCCAGCCCGGCACCGACGAAATAGATGCTGGCGCCGTTCAGGGTGCAGGAAATTTCGTCGGCCAGAAAGGCAGTGTTGTTGCCGCTGTCGTCCCAGGAGGCGGCGCGCTGATCGAGCCCGTCGGTCCAGAGTTGTTTTGCGAACGTGACCGCGGCCACCGTTGCCTCTGAGTTGATCGCGACTGTTTTGCCGTCGTCCTCGACTTCTTTGCCCCCGTAGGCCCAGAGCAACGGATAAAAGAAGGTCGGCGCGTCGCCGAACGTTTGCGCGAACGTCTGGCCGACCGGTTTGCTGATCCCCGCCATCTTTTTGACGACGTCGTGAAAATCGTCCCACGTCTGCGGCACGCTCGCGCCAGCTTGCTGGAAGTAGTCCTTGCGATAGACGAACGCGTTGCCAAAGATCGCATACGGCACCGCACGGTACTTCCCATCGACGGTGGCACTCGTGTTGATCTGGTCATAGAACTTGCCGAAGTTGCCCTGGATCTGGTTTGCGAGATCGGACAGGTCGTACAGACCCTCGGCGAACGAGTGGGGCGCCAGGTACTGCATCTGGAAGATGGTCGGCCCGGACTGACCCTGGATGGCGGCCGTGAAGCGCGGCGTCAGGTCGTTGGCGTTGATCGTTTCGATCGTGACGTTGACGCCTGTCTGACCTGCCCAGTCGGCGGCCTGTTGTTTGAAGAACGGGTCGGCAGTTGGGATGAAGTGGTTCCACTGCAGCAGGTTGACGGTCGCGCCGCCGAGGTTCGCGGGCGCGGTGGGTTTAGCAGCAGGTGCAGCTCCTGCGGCCGTAGGCGCGGCCGCGGCGGTTGTTGGAGCGCTTGTCGCGGCGCCCGCGGCCGGCGCCGTGGTTGGCTTGGCGGCTGGCGGTGGCGTCGGAGCAGCGGCTGGCGCGGTCGTCGGCGCGGCCGCGGGTGTGGTGCCGCAAGCGGTAGCCACCAGAACCGCCATAGTGCCCAATGCGGCTTTCAATACATCGCGTCGGGTCCGCATGGTCTCCCCCTCGGTGTAGCAGCGATCACGTTGTTGAGGGCGATGGAAGCATACTCTGGCGACGCGTGCGAGAAGACCTCCCACTGCCGCCATCGCCCGAGTGGCCGGCGCTGACGACCGCGGAGCTCGTGGCCCGAAAACCCGACGTTGAACGGTTTGCCGAGCTGCCGCGCGCCGGGATGAGCGTCGTGCTCGACGACGTGCGCAGTCTCGCGAATGTCGGGCTCATCTTCCGCATCTGTGACGCGCTGAGAGTGGAGCGCCTGTACCTCTGCGGAATTACGGGCCATCCGGGCTCTGAGCACGACAGCCGGCCCAGGCATGTGCAGGAGCGCGCTGCTCGCGAGATCCGGAAGACGGCGGTGATGGCGATTCCATTCGTGCCGTGGGAATACCGCGAGTCCGCCGTCGAGACGGTCGAGGCGTTGCGGTCGCGTGGCTCGCAGATCGTGGCCGTGGAGCAAGCTCACGCGAGCCGCCTGTATACCGAGCCGGGGTTGTACCGGCCGCCGGTGTGTCTGGTGTTTGGCCACGAGAGAGCCGGCGTTGGACGCGCAGCACTCGACCGCGCGGACGTGTGCGTAGAGATCCCTGTGTTCGGCATGGCCAACTCGCTGAACGTCGCGATGGCCTGTGCGCTCGTCGGTTACGAGGTGCTACGTCAACACGATGGCTTCGGCCTCGACCGCCTGTGACTGGCGTGGCATGCGACGTGCACGCCGGTTGGCCTAACAGGTTAGAGGCTCAGATTGCGCGCGCGGAGGTGGCGTGTGACTCGCCCGAGCTACACGCCCCCCGCGCTTTCATTTGTCGAGATGCCTGGCGGAGGGTCGTACTTGAGCCCCATGCCGGTGCAGAACAGGATAACCTGCTCCGAGCCCATCAGCCAGCCGTCGCGGCGTAAGCGGCGCATGCCCGACCACGTGGCGGCGGCCTCGGGCGCGGCATAGATCCCCGTCATCCGGCCCATCTCGCGTTGCGCCTCGGCGATATCGTCTTCGCTGACTGACAGCGCAGTGCCACCGCTTTCCCGCACCGCGTCGAGGATCAAGTAGTCGCCGATCGCGACGGGAACCCTCAGTCCAGCCGCGGCGGTGTGCGCGTTTTGCCATGGCTCGGCGTGGCGCTGGCCGTTTTCGTAAGCACGCACGATCGGTGCGCAGCCCTCGGCCTGGACGACGACCATGCGCGGCCGCTTCGGGCCGATCCAGCCCAGCGCTTGCAACTCGGAAAATGCCTTCCACATGCCGACGATGCCGGTGCCGCCGCCGGTCGGATAGATGATCACGTCGGGGAGGCACGAGTCACCCCAGCCGCCCTGCTCGGCGAGCTCCATGCCCATGGTCTTCTTGCCCTCCTGACGGTAGGGCTCCTTGAGCGTCGAGACATCGAACCATCCGTGCTGTGCGACCTGTTGTCTGATATAGGCACCCGCGTCGTTGATCAGGCCATCGATGAGGGTGACCTCGGCGCCGTAGATCGCCGTCTCGACACGGTTCAACTCGGGCACGTCCTTCGGCATCGCGATATGGGCGCGCATGCCCGCGGCAGCCGCGTAGGCCGCCGCGGCGGAACCGGCGTTCCCAGCGGACGGGAGCGCAATGTCGGTTGCACCAAGCTCGCACGCGCGGGAAATAGCGGCCGAAAGTCCTCTGGCTTTGAAGCTTGCGGTGGGGTTCTGGCCCTCGTCTTTGATCAGGACCTGGCCGTGTTCGAAGCCGACCTGGTGAGCGCGCAGTTCGACCAGGGGTGTCATGCCCTCGCCGAGCGAGACGACGTTGTCGGGCGCGCGAATGGGGAGCAGCTCTGCGTAGCGCCACATGTCCCAGCGACGGCCCGCGAAGTCGCCCGGGCGGACGGTTCGGCGTACCGCGTCCAGGTCGTAGCGCGCGTACAACACCTTGCCGCATTCGCTGCAGACCGTCTGCAGCTGGTCGGCGTCGTGGCGCTTACCGCACGCGGTGCATTCGAGATTAGTAAGCGCGCTGGTCCAGGAGAGAGGGGTGCCCATTCTGCTATTTTTGTGTCTACGGTGAGCGATCGCGTCGTCAGCCGGCGATTGTGGTTCGCCGGAGTCGTTTCCGGAGCCAGCATGCTGGTGGCGACCGCGTGTGGCTCGCCGAGCACGCAGGTGCTGGACACCCCCGAGGGTCGCGTCTTGCAGTGGGAAGGCGACGATCTGCTCGTGCTGGTCAGCGGCTCCCAGCCCACCTACCACGTCGGCGACACGATGCAGTTGAACCTGATGGTCAACAATCAGTCGACGGGTTTCGTGCAGGTCAAGCTTCGCACCAAGCTGCTCGGTCGCGGCGACCAGCCGGTGGTTCAAGAAGACCCGGTCACGGTCGAGGTCAATACCGATGACGCCAACAGTGTGGACCAGAGCGTGTTCCTGCCGCCGGACCTTGTGCCAGGCGACTACACGTTGAGCGTCGAGGTGCCGCCGTGGAAGCTGGACGGGCGACAATACGGGAGCGGCGCCACGCTGCAGGCACCCGTGCGCCTGGACGCCGGGTCGAACCCGCAGTAGCGCTAGGACGATGCGGGCGTGCGCCGGCGGCGACGGCGCACGGGCGCGGAACTTGGAGCGGCATCTTCGGCTGTGCCGAGCGTGGGTGACTCTTCGGAGAGCGGCGCGGCGGTCGGCCCGGTTGACTCGTCGGACGCTGGAGCCATAGGCATCCCGATTGAGTCATCGGAGGATGCAGCCGCGGGCATCGCGATTGCCTGATCGGACGGCGGAGGCGGAACGGTCTCGAGTGACTCGTCAGACGGCGGGCTGGCCGCGGTCGCGACCGATTCCTCGGGCGCCGGCGTTGTGGGCGTCACCTCTTCAGCCTGACTCTGAACAGGGATGTTCGCGAGGTCGGGCGCGGTGTCGACCTCCGGCGTTCGAGTGGAGCGAGTGCTGCGCCGCCGCCGCCGCGGTGGCGCGGGTGTCTCGACCTCCGGTTCGCTCGGCGCGGGCGGAATGCCAGCATCGAAGCCGCTGACTGGCGCGTCGACGGTGCCACTACTTGCGTCGGCTATCTCGCTCGGCGTGGCTTCGGGCGCGGCAGAACTGGAGACGTCCGTCGCATCACCCGTCGGCGTGCCTTCAGGCGTTGAGGCGGCTTCGCCCACGACACCGAGGCGCTCGGAGCGACGGCGGCTGCCGCGCCGGCGACGTCTGCGGCTGATGATCTGGCCGTCAGTTTCGCTCGGGGTACCGGCGGTGACGGGCGCGACGGGTTCGGGCGTCGGCTCGCGCTCGGTGCGTGGCTCATGTGGCTGGTCCCGCTCCACGCGTGGCTCGCGTTGCTCGATACGGGGTTCGCGTTGCTCGCGTTGCTCGCGTTGCTCGCGCGGCTCGCGTTGCTCGCGCTGTTCGGCGCGCGCTTCGCGCTGCTCGATGCGCGGCTCGCGTGGCTCGCGTTGCTCGCGTGGCTCACGTGGCTCACGTGGCTCACGTGGCTCGGTGCGCGGCTCGCGACCATTCCGCTCGCGTGTGCGACGCCGCGATGGCTCGGGCAGTGCAGCCGGTTGACGAGCCGGTCCGGCTTCAGTCGTATACCGACCGCTTGCGTCAGTAATGAGCTGTTTGTAGGTGACGTGCTCGTCAGCCATCTCGCGGAGCGGAATGGCCGTGTAGTCCGAGCCGAGCACGACGACGAACGCGCCGCGCTGTTTCGCCACGCGAACCAGTGGGATCAGGTCCTTGTCGCTGGTGGCGAGGACGACAACCTCGGGTTGGAGCGTCCAGAGCATGTCCATGCCTTCGGCCACCATGACGGTGTCGGCCAGGCTCTTGCCCGTGCGGTCGCTCTCAGTTCGTAGGACGGGGGCGAAGGCGGGCTCGATGCCGGCTTTGTAGACGGCGAGGCGTTCGGTCGAGAGATTCCACTCGGCGTAGGCGCGCGCGAGGACGACCGTGCCGTAGCGTTGGGCGAGGTTCACCACGGGGGTGAGCTGCAGGTCGCGCCCGGGGGTGTCGCGCGAGGCGCAGATTTGCAGATTGTCGTAATCGATCAGCAGGACGACCCTGCGAGGATGTTCAAACATAACAGCGAAGACAGCTTTCTGATAGGCGGGCCACGCGGGCTGTCAACGGATCGCCACAGGGGGTGCGCCAACACGCGCAGCGTGGACGCTCAAGCCGGCAAACGGAGTTCGGAAGACCTGAAGGGACAAAGGGTGTGACGGGCTGATCCGTTGATGGCGAAGGCCTCGTGCGCAGATTGTAGCGGCAGACGCGTCCTTCATCATCCCGTAATCAAACGCCCGCAACACGGCCGACCTCTGGCACGTCATGTGCTTAGGAGAAATCACATGCGGGGTACGCCAGTCATCCGGAGGCTCCCGACTGGCGTATTCCTGCGAGAGAGTCGAATGTCGAGTTGTTCACACTGCGCATCGCCCAACGTCGAATGGTTTACACCGCAACGGTACGCCGACCGTGCGGCAGTCCTGCTGTGCATGACGTGTCGTCGTCTGACGATCGATCCGCCGCGCAATCGCCGCGTCACACAGCCGCTCGAGAGGGAGCGCGCCGCCTGAGCGCGGCTGAGCTTATGGCTGGACGCACTGTGCCGCTCATCGTCGTCGCGAGCCCGGCCGGGTACGTCGCGGACCAGGTGGCGGCGCGACTGCGACGCGACGGCGCCGTGGTGTACGCCACCCACAGTCAGGGTGGCTGTCTACGAGTGGCGACCAGCATCGCACCGGACATGGTGCTGCTCGACCCCGTGCTGCCGAAACGGCTCGAGCAGCTATTGCGAGCGCACCCGGCCACGGCAAATGCGCGCATCGTGCAGCTGTCGCCAGGCTTTCTCAACGACCTGTCGCACGCTGCGCACGCGACCCAGGTTGCTCTCGCGGCTGCCTGAGCACCTGAACCGCGATCCACTCCCCAGGCGCCCGGCGGCGCTACTATGGCGCGCAGCCGTTGACGTCCAGGTTTTGAGGGGAGCATCGCGCCATGGCGCAGACCAAGTTCCTGCTCGACGAGAGCGAGATTCCGACCCACTGGTACAACATCGTCTCGGACCTGCCGCGCCCGCCCGCGCCCGTGCTGCACCCGGGCACCGGTCAGCCCGTCGGCCCGGCCGACCTCGCGCCGCTGTTTCCCATGGCCCTCATCGGCCAGGAAGTCTCGCAGGAACCAAGCATCGAGATCCCAGACGAGATCCGCGACGTCTATCGCCTCTGGCGGCCGAGCCCGCTCTACCGCGCGCATCGGCTGGAGGAAGCGCTCGATACTCCGGCGCACATCTACTACAAGTACGAGGGCGTCAGTCCGGCGGGTAGTCACAAGCCGAATACCGCCGTCGCCCAGGCTTACTACAACAAGGCTGAAGGTATCCGGCGTCTGACCACCGAGACCGGTGCCGGCCAGTGGGGCAGCGCGCTCGCGTTCGCGTGTTCCCTCTTCGCTTTGGAGTGCACCGTTTACATGGTCAACGCCTCCTACTACCAGAAGCCATATCGACGGTCGATGATTCAGGCGTACGGCGCCGAGATCTTCGCCAGCCCGTCTCCGCGCACCCAGGCGGGCCAGAAAGTCCTGGCCGAAAGCCCCGATTCACCCGGCAGCCTCGGCATCGCCATATCGGAAGCGGTCGAAGACGCGGCCACCCACGACGACGCGCACTACTCGCTCGGTTCCGTGTTGAACCACGTGCTCCTGCACCAGACGGTCATCGGCCAGGAAGCCCTCAAACAAATGGAGCGCGCAGGGGAGTACCCCGATACGGTGATCGGTTGCGTCGGCGGTGGCTCCAACTTCGCCGGACTGGCGTTCCCGTTCGTCGGACAGAAGCTTCGCCAGGGCAAACAAACGCGCATCCTCGCCGTCGAACCCGAGGCTTGCCCGACGCTCACCAGAGGCGCCTACGCCTACGACTTTGGCGACACGGTTGGGCTGACGCCACTGGTCAAAATGCACACGCTCGGGCACGGCTTCGTGCCACCGGCAATCCACGCGGGTGGTCTGCGCTATCACGGCGCGGCGCCGCTGCTCAGCCAGCTCGTGGACGACGGCATCATCGAGGCGACCGCGTATTCGCAACGGCGTGTGTTCGAGGCCGCGTTGCAGTTCGCGCGAACCGAGGGCATTTTGCCTGCCCCCGAGTCCTCGCATGCGATACGGGCGACTATGGACGAGGCGCTTGCGGCTCGCGAAGCGGGGGAGTCGAAGGTGATCCTGTTCAACCTGTCGGGCCACGGCCACTTCGATATGGGCGCCTACGACGCGTATCTCGCTGGCAAGCTCGAGGACTACGCGTACCCAGCCGAGGCGATCGAGCACGCCATGCAGGAGCTGCCCAAGGTTGCCGTGTCCGCCTAGTCCAGGCGGATCAGCGTCCAGCACCAGCAGGCACGAGCACACCAGGGCGAGCACGGCGACGGCCAGGCGGGCGTCGTCGAGCCAGAGGTCGCCATACGAATCGAACATCATGCAGAACAAACGTTCGCACGAACGTGCGTTCGAGTCAACATTTTCTGGCGCATTTCGAGGCACAAACGTGTATCGGCGCTGGCGGGACAATTGCAACCGCGGCGGCGCTGAGCGCGTATAAACCGGCGCAGCCTGATGACGCGCACCCTCCTTGCCGTTCTACTGGTGCTCAGCACGGTCGTTTCCGCGTGCTCGGCGGGTGACGGCCGACCGCCAGCGCCAGGCCAGTACGACGTTCAGAAGGGCTCGGTGCACTTCGACGGCGACCGCTACCAGCTCTTCTGGTCAGATCAGAACGGCTCGTTGCATCGCATGGACACGCGCAATGTGAAGCTCGTGCGTGATCCAGCAAGAACGTTTCTGGAGGTCCCGCAGAGCGGCGACCCGATTCTCCATCTCACCGAGGACGAGCCCGTCACGGTCGACGGGCAGGACCGTCAGGGCGCGTTCAGCTCGCCATGGTTCCCCTTCCTGGTTGGCGCAACGCTCGGCAATGCGCTGGGTGGGCGCGGTGGCGGTCAGACGATCGTGATCAACAACCCGGCGCCAGGCGAGAGTGGGACGTATGCGCCGAATAGTCCGGCGTATCGCTATCCGCCGACGGGCAGTTTCGGGCGGGACGATGAGCTGCACGGAAGTCTCGATTCGAGCAAGCCAAACACGCCCGACTATTCGAAGGTACAGCCCGCCCCATATGCGACGACGGGCAAGTCGTCGGGCACGGGCGCTGGCTCAGCCGTTAGCAACAAGGTGCCAGGTAGCGTGAGCAACGCCACCTCAGCCCAGGCTGGCGGCACGGGTGGTGGAACAGCGGCTTCGGGCAAAGGCGGTTTTTCGAGCGGCTCGCAGAGTTACTCCAGCTCGACGGGGTCGTCGGGTGTCGGCGCGGGCTCGCGTGGCGTGCTCGGCGGCACGAGCTCGAGTGGTGCGTCTTCCAGCAAGCCCAGCACGGGCGTCTCGAGTAGCGGAAGCAAAGGCATCAGCGGAGCCCGCCCGGCGTCCGGAGGCCGACGCTAAACTCGTCCTGACAAACCCATGTTCAATAGACTGAACCGAGTCCTGCACCAGGCGCTGGACCCTGATAAGGAAACACCCCAACCCCGCCAGCCGACGCTCGAATCGCTTCTTCCGGGCGACGTGGTCAGTTTCTGGGATGGCGGCGATAGCGTCGTTCAGTCCGTGCTCGAGTGCCGCGAGGAACTGAACCGCCGCGAAACTGTATGGCGCTGGAACGTCCTCGACGAGGGCCGCATGCTGGAGGTAGGACCGGAAGGCAACGTCCTGTACGACCGCACGGTCGTGTTGCACCAGGACTCGGCGGAGTTCGAAACGTTGACGTGCGACCCCGACCAGGGCGGCGTGCTGAAAGCCTTCGAAGCGCGCGTACGCCAGGGCACAGCGGCTCGCCAGCCGACATTGTTCGAATTCGAGCAGCGCGTCTATCGCGTGGTGGCCACCGGCATCTTCGATGC
>JAFAPL010000694.1 GCA_019247135.1 Chloroflexota bacterium
CCGCACAACTGTTTACAAACATCAAAGACGCGATGAAAGGGGCGAGGCTGCTCGGCGGACTGCACGCGACATACCCACGTCTGGCGGTGATGCTGGGGCTGCCGCCGGAGACGGGCTACCACGATCTGATCGACTTCTTTGGAGAGGCGTTCCAGCGCCGCATCAAGCCGGTCATCGTCGACAGCGGCGCCTGTCAGCAGAACGTCATGGTCGGTGAGCAGCTTGACCTGTTCAAGTTTCCGGTCCCCAAGCTCACTCCCGTGGACGGCGGCCGCTACATCGGCACGATGTGTAATTGCGTGACCAAGGACCCCGATAGCGATTGGGTCAACTGGGGCACCTATCGCTCGCAGGTACACGACCAGCGCACGTGTTCGGTATGGATCAACCCGTACCAACATGGCGGGCTGATTTTGAACAAGTATGCATCGCGTGGACAAAAGATGGAGTATGTGCAATTCTTCGGCGGCGACCCGGTGTACAGCATCGTCGCCGGCGCGGATATCCCGTACGGCGTGTCCGAGGTCGAGGTCGCCGGCGGGATTCGCGGCGAGCCCGTCAAGCTCGTCAAGTGCAAGACGGTCGATCTCTATGTGCCAGCCGACGCGGAGATCGTGTTGGAGGGCACCGTGGATCCGGCCGAGACGCGCGACGAGGGGCCGTTCGCCGAGTATGCGGGTTACGCGACAATGGAGGTCCTGAAGCGGCCGATTTATCACGTGTCGGCGGTGACCTATCGCGACGATCCGATCCTGCCCGCGACCTGCCTGGGCATCCCGACTACCGATGAACTGATGCAAACGCTGTACGCTCCCCCGCAGGTGAAGGAAAGGCTTCGCATTCAGGGGCTGCCGGACTGCAAGGTGGCGGTCTGGGCACAGTCGGGCTTGAGCACGATCGTAGTCTCCACGTCCGGAGGAGTTGACAAACCGCGAAGTATGGGGGCCCAAGAGCAGAACCCCCACCCGATCCCGGGCCGCGCGGCCTACGCTGGCATCCCGCAGCGGATCGCATCCACGGTCTGGAGCACACACTGGGGCGCACTCTATCCATTCGTGATTGTCGTCGACGACGACGTCGACCCGGCAAATACCGAGCAGGTCCTGCACGCGTTGTTGACCAAGTGCAATCCGACACGTGATATTCACATCTATCCCGGGTACGGGAACAGTCCGATCCTGCCCTACTTACCGAAGGGTCCGTTGTGGAACAGCGGGTACGGCGGGGGGAATTGCCTCTTCGATTGCACCTGGCCGATCGAGTGGGATACCGCCGATATTCCAGTGCGGATAGCGTTCGACACGACCTATCCGCCGGAGATACGCGAGAAGGTGCTGGCGAACGTCAACAAGTGGGGTCTACTCGGCGGCCACCAAAGCTAGAGGACACCGACCGGCGGCTGGCATGCACGCCGCGCTGATTGCTGGACGCGACCAGGCGCGTGGCAGCTGTGCGCGAGCGAGCCTGGCGGTCCATCACGACGGGCGTGCTGCTGCAGGCGGCGGCCGACGCCCGCTCCTCGGCGGTCATGATGTGCACAAGGAAATCGGCGCCGCCATTTTTTCGCGGAAAGAGTCCCGCCAAGACCTGAGCACTGGCCGCCGGGGCGTGTTGGCGCGTAGCCTGAGGGGCAGCAGCGGAGCTCGTCTGCTGCAACCGTGCGTTACTCGCTGGCTACCCGAGGGTGCAACGTGGACACGACAGAGTGCGTGGTGAAGGACACGCAGCTGAGCAAGCGGCGCAACCAACGCACGCCCAGCGCGGGCAAGCCAGACAGGTCCCTCCGCGCCGGTGGTCGATCCCAAGCAGCGTGGAGCGGGAGCAGAGCGTCTGGGCTGGAAAGGGGACCGCCTGGCCGGTGGTGCCGAGTGCTGCCCAGATGCACCAGGGTGTGGGATGGCAAGGGCATCACCGGCTGAGTTCTTTCGCGACCTGCTGCTGCGCTATCGTGGGCGCAGCGGCCTGACCCAGCGCCAGGTGGCCGACCGCCTCGGCGCCCACCGCCGGTCCGTCCAGGAGTGGGAGAACGGGTCCACCTACCCGAGCGCTGAGCGGCTCGAGGCGCTCATTCGGGTGCTGTTGGAGGCGCACGGCCTGACGGCAGGCGAAGAGGCGGTCGAGGCTCAGGCGCTGTGGGCCGCGGTGCAGCGCGAGGCGCCGCACAGCCACGCGCCGTTTGACGCCGCGTGGTTCGCCGAGCTGCTGGGCGAGCGCCCCGCACCCGCGCCAGCCCTTGACCGTATCGGCGCCAGCGGCCCGGCCGATGCTGTCGGGAGCAGCGAGGCCGGCCCCGCGGTGCGGCGCCAGGACTGGGGCGAGGCCCCGGATACGACCGCTTTCGTCGGGCGCACCGCCGAACTCCAAACGTTGCGGCGCTGGGTACTCGAGGAGCGCTGTCGGCTGCTTGCGGTACTGGGGATGGGCGGCATCGGCAAGACTAGCCTGGCGGCCAAGCTGGCCCAGGACGTGGCGCCTGGGTTTGAGCGCCTCTACTGGCGGTCCCTGCGCGACGCGCCGCCTCTAAGCGACTGGCTGGTCGGCGCCATCAGCTTCCTGTCGGACGCCCAGTTGGTGCCGCCAGCGGCCGAGTCGGAGCGGCTCGCGACCTTGCTGCACCTGTTGCGCGAGCGGCGCTGCCTGCTGGTGCTGGACAACTTCGAGACCCTCTACGAGCCCGGCCAGCACCAGGCCGCCTACCGCCCGGGCGTGGCGGGCTACGGGCGCCTGCTCGAGGTGGTCGCCGCGGCCGCGCATCGGAGCTGCCTCATCCTGACCAGTCGCGAGGCCCCGGCCGAACTGTCCGTGCTGGGTGACGCCGTGCGCAAGTTCCAGCTGGGTGGTCTGACGGTTGCCGAGGCACAGACGCTACTGGCGCCCAAGCAGCTGGAAGGCACCGGCGCGGAGTGGACCGAGCTCGTCGCCCACTTCGGGGGCAATGGCCTGGCGCTCAAGGTGGCCAGCGAGAGCATCCGCGAGCTGTTCGACCGCGCGATCGGCGGATTTCTCGAGGAGGCGCGGGGCGGCAACATCCTCGGGCCGCTGCGGCGGCTGCTCGCCGACCAGGTCGAGCGTAGCTCGGTCCCCGAGCAGCAGGTCCTGCGGGTGCTCGCCGTGGAGCGCGAACCTATGCGCCTGCCCGCCCTGCTACCCGCCCTGCAGGCCGCGCTCGGTCCGCGCGTCGGCCGCACGGCGGCCGTGGAGGCGATCGAGGGCTTGCGCCGACGCTCGCTGGTCGAGCGCGCCGAGATGCCGGGCGCGGTCGCGTTCACCCTGCAATCGGTGGTCCTCGAGTACGTGACCGAGCGGCTGGTGGAGGCGATGGCCGACGAGATCGAACGCGCCACACCCGTGCTCGTGCCCCAGCTCCCGATCATCCGGGCACAGGCGAAAGACTACGTGCGCCAGGCGCAGGAGCGGCTGATTGGCGCGCCGATCCTGCGGCGGCTCGGCGCTCAGCAGGATGAGCCGACGATCGATTGGCAACTGCGCGCGCTGCTCGAAGGTTGGCGCGGCCGGCCCGACGCGGAGCACGGTGGCTACGGGCCCGGGAATGTGGTCAATCTGCTGCGCTTGCTGCGGGGCGACCTGTGCGGACAGGATCTGTCGCACCTTCAC